>NZ_JASCOO010000049.1:0-31649 GCF_029959485.1 Stenotrophomonas sp. PS02301 | reverse complement strand
GGCCGGCTCCACGGAGCGTCTGCGATCACGAACAGCATGGCGCGATGACGGAATGTTGCAGAGCCGGCCAGCGGCCGGCACTACCTGAAGCTGCGAGGATTTCTGCAGAGCCGGCCAGCGGCCGGCACTACCGAAAATGCCCATCATCGCTTCTGCGCGAACAGCCACGCCCACATCGCCGCATCGGCATAGGTGGCGTCCCAGGCGTTGTGGTTTCCTTCGGGGTACTCGGTGTAACGCACATCCTTCGCGCCGGCCTGCTGGAACGCGGCGTGCAGCTTGCGGTCGTCGTCCGGCGGCACCACGTCGTCCAGCGCGCCATGGAACATCCAGATCGGGACGTCGCGCAGGCGCTGGGCAATGGCGGCGTACGGATCGCTCTGGCCGGCCACGGCCTCCACCTGCAGGTCCGGGCGGCTCTGGTGTGGGGACAGCACCGCGCCGCAGACCGGCACGATCGCGGCGAAGCGCTGTGGCGCGTCCAGCGCGATGTTCCAGCTGCCGTAGCCGCCCATCGACATCCCGGTCAGGTATTGGCGCTGCGGGTCGGCACCAAACTCGGCAATCGCGGCATCCAGTGCGGCCAGCGCGATGCGGTTGTTCTCGCCGGACCACTCCTGGTCATCCGGCGTCTGCGGCAACACGACCAGCGCGGGGAAGGTGGAGGCGTGCTGGCGCAGGTACGGCCCCAGCCCGGCCTGGGTCTGGCGGCGGCCGTCGCGGCCACGCTCACCGGAGCCATGCAGGAACAGCACCACCGGCAGTTCGCCGCGTGAGGCGGCGGCGTTGCGCGGCACGAATACCTGGTAATACGCGGTCTGCCCATCCACTTTCACCGCACGGCCGACGAACTGGCCACCGGAGCCAGCCGGGGTGCTCGCACAGCCGGCCACCGTCATCATCGCCACCGCCCACAGCAGCCATCCACCCCAGCGTCGTGCCATTGTCGTGCCCTGATTGAAATCGTTTTCAGTCTAGGCCCGGTTGTGCGCCGGAGCATCTTGCAGTGCATCAGTGCGGGCGCGGTGCCGCGGCGAGGATGTCCAGCTGTTCGATCGCCTCGGGGTGACCGTCGGCGGCGGCCGCCTGCACCTGCGCCAGGCTGGGGTGGGCCACCAGCAGGATCGGGTTCTCGCACTGCGGGCAGTCGAACTGCGCTTCGTCTTCGTGCAGTTCCATCGGCATCTGCCGCGCGCTGCCCTGCCATTCGCAGGCGGCGCAGGTATACGTCGCGTCGCGCCAGCCGGGCTGGAAATAGTTGTCGAGGGTCAGGGCCATGCGGGGTCCAGGGTCAGTGCAGGAGGATCAGGCTGGCCAGGCCGAGGAAGCTGAAGAAGCCCATGACGTCGGTGACAGCGGTCACCACTACGGTGCCGGCCACGGCCGGATCCACGTTCATGCGCTTGAGCAGCAGCGGCAGCAGGACGCCGGCCAGGGCAGCCGCGCAGAAGTTGATGATCAGCGCCATCGTGATCACCAGCGAGAGCAGGAAGCTGTGGAACCAGAGGTAGGCGATGATGCCGACCACGGTGCCGATCAGGGTGCCGTTGATCAGCGCGACCCGCGATTCCTTCCACAGCAGGATGCGTGCGTTGCTCTGGCCGACCTGGCCCAGCGCGATGCCACGCACCATCAGGGTCAGCACCTGCACGGCGGCATTGCCGCCCACGCCGGCCACGATCGGCATCAGCACGGCCAGCGCCACCACTTTCTGCAGGGTCAGCTCGAACTGGCCGATCACGCTGGCCGCCAGGAACGCGGTGCACAGGTTGATGCCCAGCCAGACCACGCGGCCGCGCACGGCGCGCTTGATCGGCGAGAACAGATCTTCTTCTTCGTCCAGGCCGGCGGCGCCCAGCGCCTGGTGCTCGGCCTGCGACCGGATGATGTCGACCACGTCATCGATGGTGATGCGGCCGAGCAGGATGTTGTTGTCGTCCACCACCGGGGCGGAGACCCAGTCATGATCGGAGAACTGGCGCGCGACTTCATCGGCGCTCTCGCCGACATCGATCGCCGGCTGCTCGTCATCGATCAGGCGGTTGATCGGGGTGTTGTCTTCGTGCGTCACCAACGCGGCCAGCGACAGGCGGCCCAGGTACTGATGGCGGCGGCTGACCACGAACAGGTGATCGGTGTGGTCGGGCAGTTCGCCGCGCAGGCGCAGGTAGCGCAGCACCACATCGACATTGACGTCGGCGCGCACGGTCACCACGTCCGGGTTCATCAGGCGGCCGGCGCTGTCCTCGGGATACGACAGCACCTGCTCGAGCCGCTCGCGGTTCTCGCGGTCCATCGACTTGAGCACTTCATCGATGACCGTGTCCGGCAGGTCTTCGACCAGATCGGCAAGGTCATCGATGTCCAGGTCTTCGACCGCGGCGATGATCTCGTCCGGGTCCATGTCGGCCAGCAGGCTTTCGCGCACTTCCTCGCCGACGTGGACCAGCACCTCGCCGTCGTCTTCCGGATCGACCAGGCCCCAGACAATCTCGCGCTTGCCCGGGGGCAGCGATTCGAGCAGGTTGCCGATTTCCGCCGGCGCCAGGGTGTTGACCAATCGACGGACCGGACCCAACCGCCCGCTGTCCAGTGCATCGGACAACAGCCGCAGCTGGCGCGCCGTCTTGTCGTGGCGTACGGCTTCGGCCATGCGCAGCTCCTGCGGAAAAAGAAAAGGCCGCTATCCGGTAGAGGATGCGGCATGGGCGGTGGTCACCGCGTCATTATCGCGCGCTTACATGTCAATCCGGTAGGCCATCACCGTAGGCGATGGCAACCGTCATGCCGTCGCCAGGCTCGCCTTCTCGATCCAGCGTTCGATACCGCGGCGGTCGCGTGCCTGCAGCAGCTTGGGCGCCATTGCCTGCAGCACCGACAGATCGCTCTCGCGCACCGCGCGGCGCACTTCCAGCAGGGTGCCGGGGTGCAGGCTGAATTCCGTCAGGCCCAGGGCCAGCAGCAGGCGGGTCATCAACGGGTCGCCGGCGATCTCGCCGCAGACCGCCACCGGAATGTTGTACGCCTGGCCGGTGCGCAGGATGTGCGCGAGCAGGCGCACTACCGCCGGGTGCAGCGGCGAGTACAGCTCGCCGACCGCCTCGTTGTTGCGGTCGGCGGCGAGCAGGTACTGGACCAGATCGTTGGTGCCGATCGAGAGGAAGTCGACCAGATCGATGAAACTCTCCAGCGCGATCGCGGCGGCCGGCACTTCGATCATCGCGCCGAACGGGATGTGCTCGGCCACTTCGTGGCCTTCCGCGCGCAGCAGTTCGGCCTGCCTGGCCAGGCGCCGGCGGACCGCAAGGATTTCCTCGCGGGTGCTCACCATCGGGATCAGGATGCGCAGCTTGCCGTAGGCCGAGGCGCGCAGGATCGCGCGCAGCTGGGTGTCGGCCACCTTCGGCCGCGCCAGCGACAGGCGCACGCCACGCAGGCCCAGCGCCGGGTTTTCTTCGTTGCTCAGGGTCAGCCCGGTGCGGTCGGCCTTGTCCGCGCCCAGATCCAGGGTGCGGATGGTGACCGGCCGCCCGCTCATGCCGAGGGCGGCATCGCGGTAGGTTTCGAACTGCTCCTGCTCGTCCGGCAGCTCGTTGCGCTGCAGGAACAGGAATTCGGTGCGGTACAGGCCCAGCCCGTGCGCGCCCAGCGCATGCGCCTGGGTGACGTCTTCGCTGGACTCGGCATTGGCGAGCAGGGCGATATCGACGTTGTCGCGGGTGCGGCTGGGTTTGGTGCGCAGGCGCCCGAGTTCACGCTGCTCGCGCGCGTGCTCGCGCAGGCGCACGCGGTAGTCGCGCAGGTCCTGTGCCTGGGGGTTGATGGTGACCGTGCCATCGCTGCCGTCCATGATCAGCACGTCGCCATCGGCGACCTTCTGCAGCACGTTCGGGACGTTGACGATCAACGGCAGGTGCAGGCTGCGCGCCAGGATCGCGCTGTGCGAGAGCGCGCTGCCCCCGGCGGTGACGATGCCGACCACACCGTGGGCCTGCAGCTGGGCCAGCTCGGAGGGGGCGATGTTGTCGCAGATCAGGATCTCGCCGGCCATGCCTTTGACGTCCGGCGGGCGCTTCTGCAGGAAGGCATGGATGCGCCCGATCACATGGTCCAGATCGTCCATGCGGCTCTTCAGGTAGGCATCGTCCATGCCATCGAAGACCTTGGCCAGGCGGTCGCGCTGCACGCGCAAGGCGTAGCCGGCGCTGTACGGGCCACTGCGGATCAGTTCGTCCAGGCCGAACAGCAGCTCGGGGTCATCGAGCAGCAGGGCATGCAGATCGAGGAATTCGCCGACCTCCTGGTTGAGCGCGCCATGCAGGCGCTGGCGCAGCTCGTGCATTTCGCCACGGGCCGCTTCCACGGCCACGTGCAGGCGCTCCAGCTCAGCCTCGATCTTGGCCGGCGCAATGCGCTGCTCGGCCACTTCCAGGGCATGCGGCAGGCGCACCCGGGCACGGCCCAGGGCGTTACCGCGCGAGGCACCGTGGCCGGACAACAGCATCGCCCCGGACGCGGTCCGGGCCGGTGCGGAGGATCCCGATCGCGGCTGCCCCCCCATGCTCAGTTGTCCTCGTCGAAACGCCGCTCGAACAGGGCGACCACCGCGTCCATCGCGGCGACTTCGTCTTCGCCCTCGATGCGCACGGTGACCGGGGTGCCCTGGCCGGCGGCCAGCAGCATGACGCCCATGATGCTCTTGGCATTGATCTCACGGCCTTTGGCGGCCATGGTCACGTTGCAGCGGAAGGGCGCCAGCTCCTGCACCAGCTTGGCAGTGGCGCGGGCATGCAGGCCCAGGCGGTTGGAAACAGTGAGTTCACGTTCAAGCATCGTCGACAATCGCTCCATTGCGAGTGCCTGCCGCGGCTGTGGCAGGCAGTTGATCCAGTCCCTGTTCCGGATAATTCATCACCCGCATCAACATCGGCAGGCTCAGCGCCGAAACCCGGCGTGCCGGGGTGCCCAGACGAGCCAGTTGCCCGGCCAGATTGCTGGGGCTGGCGCCGTACAGGTCGGTCAGGATCAGCACGCCCTGGCCACTGTCCACCCGGCGCAAAGCGGCCGAGGCGAGCGGGAGCAGGACGTCCATATCTGCGTCGAACGGTACTTCGAAAGCTTCGGTCTTCAGCGGCAGGTGCCGCAGCAGACGGGTCGCCACGTCCAGCAGGGCCGTGCCGACACCGGGATGAGTTACGAGGAGAATGCCACAGGTCATTCCCGAACGTTAACAGGTCAACATGAATTGGCGATAGCACGCGTGAAAGACTGCTGTGTTCCGCGGTTCAGCGTGTCGATGCCGGCCGCCGCCGGCAGTGCCGTTTTCAGTCCAGTTCGCGGTGGAAAGTGGCCACTTCCGGCCAGCCCTGGTCACGGGCATGGCGGGCCATGCGCTCGGCCATGTACACCGAGCGGTGCTTGCCGCCGGTGCAGCCGAAGGCGACGGTCACATAGCTGCGGGTGTCATTGCCCAGCCGCGGCAGCCAGGTATCCAGGAAATCGACCAGCTGGCCGGCGTAGCGCTGCACATCGGGCTGTTCGTCCAGGTGCTCGCGCACGCCGGCATCGCGGCCGGACAGCGGGCGCAGCTCCGGGTCCCAATGCGGATTGGGCAGCACGCGCACGTCGAACACGAAGTCCGCTTCGGCCGGCACGCCGCGCTTGTAGGCGAACGATTCGAACAGCAGCGAGAGCTTGTTGCCGTGGGCCAGCGCGAACTCGGTCACCACCTTGCGGCGCAGCTGGTGCACGTTGAGGTGGCTGGTGTCGATCACCGCATCGGCGGCGGCGCGCAGCGGCGCGGTGAGTTCGCGCTCGCGGGCGATCGCTTCGGGCAGCGACAGCCCGAGCTGGCTCAGCGGATGCCGGCGGCGGGTGTCGGCGTAGCGCTTGAGCAGGGTTTCATCGGTGGCATCGAAGAACAGCAGCTGCGCATCCAGGCCGGCCGCCTTGGCATCTTCGCGCCAGTGCGAGAGCTGGGTCAGGTCACTCTGCGCGCGCACGTCGATGCCGACCGCCAGCCGGCGCGGGGCCTCGCGGCCCGGATCACCGAGCAGGCTGCGCACGAAATCCGGCAGCAGGTCGATCGGCAGATTGTCCGAGCAGTAGTAATCGAGATCTTCGAAGGTCTTCAGCGCGACCGTCTTGCCGGACCCGGACAGGCCACTGACGATGATCAGGGTGGCGGCGGTCGGGGCGGAGGCGGGGGCGGGTGTGGTCATGGCGTGCGGCGTTCCAACATATTGCTGTGGCGGGCGATGAACATCGCGGCCGGGTCGATGCCCTTGGTCCGCAGGATGTGCAGGCGCGTGGCGGCTTCGGTCAGCACGGCCAGGTTGCGGCCGGGCATCACCGGCAGGGTGATCAGCGGCACATCCAGGTCCAGCACGTGGCGGGTACCCGAGTCGCCGGTCAGGCGTTCATAGCCGTAGGGGGTGGGTTCGGTCATCGGCTTGGTCAGGTGGACGATCAGCCGAAGGTACTTGTTCTTCTTTACCGCCGTGTCACCGAACATCTCGCGCACGTTGAGCACGCCCAGGCCGCGGACTTCCAGCAGGTCCTGCAGCAGCTCCGGGCAGGTGCCGTCGAGCACGTCCGGGGCGATCTGGGTGAACTCGGGGGCATCGTCGGCGACCAGGCGGTGGCCACGGCTGAGCAGCTCCAGCGCCAGCTCGCTCTTGCCCGAGCCGGCTTCCCCGGTGATCAGCACGCCGATGGAATAGATCTCCATGAATACGCCATGCAGGATCACCCGCGGCGCCAGCGTGCGCGCCAGGTGGTAGGACAGGTGGTTGAGCAGTTCGTGGCCGCGTTTGGGTGAAATCCACAGCGGGGTCTGCGATTCGTCCGCGGCGGCGCGCAGGTCTTCCGGGCAGGACTGGTTGCGGGTGATCACCAGCGCCAGCGGATGGGACTGCATGATCCGCTCGATGGTCTCCCAGCGCTGGCGTGAGTCCAGCGAGTCCAGCCAGGACAGTTCCTCCGTCCCCAGGATCTGCACTTTGTTGGGGTAGATCGCGTTGAGGTAGCCGGCCAGCGAGGGGCGGCGAGAGACCTTGTTGCCGGCCTCCAGCTCACGGCGCTCGCCCTGCTGGCCGGCGACCCAGCGCAGGCTCAGGCGGTCACGCTGCTGTTCGAACAGTTCGCGCGCGGTGATGCTGGTATTCATGCGGCACTCGCCGGCGGGGGGAATTCGATGACCCGACGCAACGCGTCGCCGTCGCGCGCTTCGCGCAGCGCCTGGCGGATGGCCGGCTCGGAGAACAGCTCAGCCAGCTCGGAGAGCAGCATCAGGTGTTGATGGGTGTAGTGCGCAGGGACGGCAATCGCGAAAACCAGGTCGACCGGTTCATCGCCGCCGAATTCCACCGGCGATTCCAGCCGCAGCAGGGCGCCGCGGGGGCGTTCAAGCAGGGGGGCACGACCGTGCGGAATGGCGATGCCGTGGCCGATGGCGGTGCTGCCCAGCGTCTCGCGCTGGCACAGGTTCTGGTACAGCAGCTCGGCGTTGGCTTCGCGGCAGGCCAGCAGACGGGCTGCGGCCTTCAGCACGCTGTCGCGATCGGCGGCCGGCAGCACTTGCGTGCGGACGGCCGCCAGAAGATCAGTCAGAGGCATGTCGGGGTGGAAACGAGGGCATCAGCCCTCATTGTCGCCCACCGGCAGCGGTTGCGGTGCGTGCTGCTGCTTTTTCTCTTTGTGCTTGATGACCAGGCGGTCGAGCTTGTCGGCCAGGATGTCGATCGCGGCATACATGGTGGGGCCGCTGGCGTCCGCGTGCAGAGTCTGCCCGGGAACATTCACACTCGCATCGGCATGGTGCTCCGGCTTGCGGATCGACAGTTGCACGCGAACCTCGCAGTGCTGGTCGAAGTGCTTCCTCAGCCGTTCCAGCTTGGTCTCCACGTACTCGTTCAGAGCCGGGGTGATCTCAAGGTGGTCCTTGCCAAACGTCTCGATGTGCATCGGGTTTCTCCTTTGTTCGGATGTGCCAATGAACCTTCCCGCCGGGCGCGGTGGAGCGTCAGACGATTCTTACCCTTTCGTGCGAGGCGGAAATGTTCATGGCTTCACGATACTTCGCCACGGTGCGTCGCGCCACCGGTATTCCCGAGGTTTTGAGCAGGTCAGCCAGCTTGGCGTCAGAAAGCGGCTTGCGCGGGTTCTCGTCGTCGATCAGCCGGCGCAGCATCGCCTGGATGGCGGTGCTGGAGGCTTCGCCGCCGCTGTCGGTATCGATGCCGGAGGCGAAGAACGCGCGCAGCGGCAGGGTGCCGCGCGGGGTGCGCACGTACTTGCGGGCGATCGCGCGTGAAATGGTGGATTCGTGCAGGCCGAGCTCACCGGCCACTTCACGCAGGGTCAGTGGGCGCAGCGCCTGTTCGCCGAACTCCAGGAAGGCGGCCTGCTGGTCGAGCAGGCAGCGCATCACCCGCAGCAGGGTCTCGCCGCGGGCCTCCAGGCCCTTGAGCAGCCAGCGTGCTTCCTGCAGGTGGGCGCGCATGTAGCCGGCGTCGGCCTCCCCGCAGCGGCGGATCAGCTGCTCGTAGCCGCGGTGGATGACAACCTTGGGCCCGGCATGGCCGGCCAGGGCGGCACGCCAGACGCCGTTCTGGCGCCAGACCACGCAGTCGGGCACCACATAGCTGTCGTGGGAGAGCTCGCCGATCTGGGCGCCCGGGCGCGGGTCCAGCGAGCGCAGCAGCTGCACCGCGACCTCGACCTCGGCCAGTGGCTCGCGCAGCTCGTGGGCGATGCCGGCCACACCGCTGCGAGGCAGGCGCTCCAGCGGGCCATCGGCGATGCGCCGGGCCAGCGCCAGTCCCGGGGTCTGCGCGGGCAGTACCAGCAACTGCAGGTCCAGGCATTCGCCCAGGGAGCGCGCACCGACCCCGACCGGGTCGAAGCGCTGGATCTGGTGCAGCACGGTGAGGATTTCAGCCTCGTCGGCCTGGATGGCCGGGCGCAGGGTCTCGGCGATGGTCGCCAAGGGCTCGCGCAGGTAACCGTCTTCTTCGAAGGCATCGATCAGGGCCGCGCCGATGCTGCGGTCACGGGCCGACAGGTGCGACAGATGCAGCTGCCAGAGCAGATGGTCAGCCAACGATTCGGTCTCGGCCACGCGTTCGGCGGCGCTGCCGTTGTCGTCATCGTCGAAGGAGCCGCCACTGCTGCCGCTGGTCCAGTCGCCTTCGCCGGGCGACCAGTCATCGCTCGCCGAGACCTGATGCTCGCCATCGGCATGGGTATCGGTGGGGGCGGGCGGGGGCGTGTCCTCGCCGGGACTGGCCTCGAGCGCCGGTTCAGCGTTCTCGGCCCAGTCCAGCAGCGGGTTGGTCTCCACCGCCTCGTTGATTTCCAGCTCCAGTTCGGCGCTGGACATCTGCAACAGCTTGATCGCCTGACGCAGCTGCGGCGTCATGACCAGGTGTTGCCCCATCGATGTCTGCAGCCGTGCTTTCATGCCTGTGCCGAACGGAAGGAAGGCGTTGCGGCGGCCGCTGGATCAGAGCTTGAAGGTTTCCCCAAGGTAGACGCGGCGGACGTCGGCGTTGGCCAGGATCTCGTCCGGCGCGCCCTGTGCCAGCACGCTGCCCTCGTTGAGGATATACGCGCGGTCGCAGATTCCCAAGGTTTCGCGGACATTGTGGTCGGTGATCAGCACCCCGATCCCGCGCTGCTTGAGATGGGTGACGATGCGCTGGATTTCACCGACCGAGATCGGGTCGACACCGGCGAACGGTTCATCGAGCAGGATCAGGCGCGGTTTGGCGGCCAGCGCGCGGGCGATTTCACAGCGGCGGCGCTCACCACCGGAGAGGCTGGCACCGAGCTGGTCGGCCACGTGGTTGATCTGCAGTTCGTCCAGCAGGCTGGCCAGTTCCTTTTCGCGGCCGGCCTTGTCCAGATCGTCGCGCAGCTCCAGCACCAGGCGCAGGTTGTCGGCCACGGTCAGCTTGCGGAACACCGAGGGTTCCTGCGGCAGGTAGCCCACGCCCTGCTTGGCGCGGGTGTACATCGGGTCGCTGGTGATGTCCTTGCCGTCCAGCACGATGCTGCCCGCATCGGTCTCGACCAGGCCGACGATCATGTAGAAGCAGGTGGTCTTGCCGGCTCCGTTGGGGCCGAGCAGGCCGACCACTTCACCGGCCTCCAGGGTCAGCCCGAAATCCTTGACGACTTCACGCTGCTTGTAGCGCTTGCGCAGGCCTTTGGCGACGAGCATTACTTCTTGCTCCCGGCGGCGGGCTTGGCCGCAGGCGCCGCCGGCTTGGCGGCCGGGGTGGCCGGTGCTGCGCCCTTGGCCTTGGGCTGGATCACCGTGCGCACGCGCGTGCCGTCACCACCGCTCTGCATGTTGCCGGTGCGCGTGTTGTAGGTCATCTTCTGGCCGCTGTTGGTGCCGCGCGGCGACTCGACCTTGTAGTTGCCGGTGAGGATGATCACTTCGCTGTTGACGTTGTAATCCATGTTGTCGGCCCAGGCATTCATCTTGGAGCCGTCATCCATTTCCTGTTCCAGCGTGGCCTGCTTGCCGGTCAGCACGACGCGTTCGATATCGCCGTTCTTGCGGAACAGATCGGCGTTGGCGGCGTGGATCACCAGGGTGCCCTGGGTGATCACCACGTTGCCGGTGAACGTGCACTTGCCCGCATCATCGGTCAGGTTGCAGTCGTTGCTGTTGGATTCCAGATTCATCGGCTGGTTGCGGTCGGATGACTTGGCCAGCGCCATGCCGGGCAGCAGCAGGGCGAGCAGCGCGAGCTTAGCGGGCAGCGTTCGGTTCATAGCGGGTCTTGACCTGTGAAAGGAGTTTGTACTGCCGGGTTTTCATGTCGGCTTCGAAGCCGACCCCTGTCTGCGACAGGCCCGGGCGGGTCATGGTGACCCGGGCATCGGTCTTGGCACGGTTCTCTTTCGGGAACACGTCCAGGTGATCGGTGCGGAAGGTGGTGGGTGGTGCACCGGCGACCTTGGGGCTGTCGCCGCTGACGTTGCCGATGAGCTTGAGCTGGTCACCCTTGGCGCTGACCCAGCCGCTGTCGCCACGCATTTCCCAGTGATTGCCGTCCTGGTCGGGCAGCAGGAACACCGGTGTGGTCAGGGTCATCGTTTCATCGCTGCGCGCACGCTCCAGCAGCGGGGCGCGCAGGGTGGTGGATTCCTTGCCCTGTTCGTCCAACGCCACGATCTGGAAATCATGCAGCACGTAATCCTTGGTGGCATCCTCGCCTTCGGCCGCGGGGGCCTTGTCGCGATGGTGCAGGGCCAGCCAGCCGGTCAACAGTGCGGCGACCAGCAGCAGGCCCCCGATGGCGGTACGTACGTTCATGCGCCGAACCTCGCCAGCACCGCATCCACATGGCCCTGCGCGGCCAGCAGCACGTCGCACAGCTCCCGCGCCGCGCCCTTGCCGCCGTCACTGCGGGTCTGCCAGTGCACGCGCTCGGCGATCCAGGGGTGGGCATTGGCCGGCGCAACCGCCAGGCCGACCGCGCACAGCGGGCCGAGATCGGGCAGGTCGTCACCCATGAAGGCCACCTGGTCCAGGCCGATGCCGTGCTGACCGCACAGTGCCTTGACGCTGGCCAGCTTGTCGCCGACCGCGATCTGGGTATCGATGCCCAGGTCCGCGCCGCGCTTGAGCGCGGATTGGCTGTTGCGTGCGGTGATCAGCACCGGGTGGATACCGTGGTGTTGCAGCAGTTTCAGGCCGAGTCCGTCCTGCACGTAATACGCCTTGCTCTCGTTGCCGTCCTTGTCGTAGTAGAGCCGACCGTCGGTGAGCGTGCCGTCCACGTCGAAGCAGGCCAGCCGGATACGGCCGGCGGCGGCATGCAGGTGGGACGGGAAACCGGGCAACGGGGAGTAGGGCATCGTCTGGGGCAGCTCAACTGAATGGAGGAAGGCAACTGTGGTTTAAACCACCCGGGCCCGCAACAGGTCATGAATGTTGAGCGCGCCGACGAGATGTCCTTCGGCATCGACCACCATCAAGCCATTGATCTTGTGGGCTTCCATCAGCTGCGCCGCTTCGGCCGCGAGCTGATCGGCACCGATGGTGCGCGGGCCATGGGTCATCACATCGGCGATCCGCGCGCTGCGCACGTCCAGATCGGTATCCAGGGCGCGGCGCAGATCGCCGTCGGTGAACAGACCGATCAGGTGGTTGTCGGCATCCACGACGGCGGTCATGCCCAGGCGCTTGCGGCTCATCTCCACCAGGGCCTCGCTCAGGCTGGCGTTGACATCCACGCGCGGCAGTTCATCGCCGCTGTGCATCACATCGGTGATGTGCAGCAGCAGGCGGCGGCCCAGGCTGCCGGCCGGGTGCGAACGGGCGAAATCGTCGGCGGTGAAGCCGCGGGCATCGAGCAGGGCCACGGCCAGTGCGTCGCCCATGGCCAACGAGGCGGTGGTGCTGGAGGTCGGGGCCAGCGCCAGCGGGCAGGCCTCGGCCGGCACGCTGACATCCAAATGAACGTCGGCGGCGGTGGCCAGGCTGGACTGCGGGCGGCCGGTCATGGCGATCAGGCGGTTGCCCTGGCGCTTGAGCACCGGCAGCAGCATCAGCAGCTCATCGGACTCACCTGAATAGGACAGCGCCAGCACCACGTCGGCCTCGGTGATCATGCCCAGATCGCCATGCCCGGCTTCACCGGGGTGCACGTAGAAGGCCGGGGTGCCGGTCGAGGCCAGGGTGGCGGCGATCTTGCGGGCGACATGGCCGGACTTGCCCATGCCGGTGGCGACCACGCGGCCCTTGCTCTGCAGGACCAGCTGGCAGGCCTGGCTGAACGCTTCGCCCAGCCGCTCGGCGACCGCGCCCAGCGCATCGCGCTCGATCTCGAACACGCGGCGGCCGCTGGCGACCAGTGCCGCAGCGTCGGCCGGATGGGGGAGTTGGGGCGAGACAGCCATGCGAGCGCCACGTGGAAGAGTAGAATGAGCGCTCATTTTATTAGGAAAGCCCGTTGGACGCCGAGACCATCCGCAATCTGATCGAAACCGGCCTGCCTGGCGCCCGCGCGGACGTGCAGGGTGACGACGGCGTGCACTTCGAGGCCACCGTGGTCTGCGACGCCTTTGCCGGCAAAATGCCGCTGGCGCGCCACCGCATGGTCTATGCGACCCTGGGCGATCTGATGGGCGGGGCGATCCACGCGCTGGCGCTGAAGACCGTCACCCCGGCCGAAGCGGGTTAGTCAGCCCAATGATTGGATCAGCCGACCCACGGTCGGTTCTACCCCCGATTACATCCGCCGACCGACGGTCGGCTCTACCTCATTCCAAGTAGATTCCATGGCCAAGATCGTAGTGACCGGCGGCAAGCCGCTGCACGGTGAAGTGAACATTTCCGGCGCCAAGAACGCTGTCCTGCCCATCCTGTGCGCGACCCTGCTGGCCGATGCGCCGGTGGAGATCACCAACGTGCCGCACCTGCACGACGTGGTCACCACCGTGAAGCTGCTCGGTGAGCTGGGCGCCAAGGTCACCATCGACCAGGGCACCCTCTCGCGCGGCAGCGCGATCGTGGTCGACCCGCGTCCGGTCAATCAGCACGTGGCCCCGTACGAGCTGGTCAAGACCATGCGCGCCTCGATCCTGGTGCTCGGCCCGCTGCTGGCCCGCTTCGGTGCGGCTGAAGTGTCGCTGCCGGGCGGCTGCGCGATCGGTTCGCGCCCGGTCGACCAGCACATCAAGGGGCTGCAGGCCCTCGGGGCGGAAATCACCGTCGAGAACGGCTTCATCAAGGCCCAGGCCAAGCGCCTGAAGGGTGCCCACTTCACCTTCGACATGGTCAGCGTCACCGGCACCGAGAACGTGCTGATGGCCGCCGTGCTGGCCGAAGGCACCACCGTGCTGGACAACGCCGCAATGGAGCCGGAAGTCACCGACCTGGCGCACTGCCTGATCGCGCTCGGCGCGAAGATCGAAGGGCTGGGCACTGCCCGCCTGGTGATCGAAGGCGTGGAGAAGCTGTCCGGTGGCCGTCATGAAGTGCTGCCCGACCGCATCGAGACCGGCACCTTCCTGGTCGCCGCGGCGATGACCGGCGGCAAGGTCACGGTCAACCGTGCCCGCCCGAACACCATGGATGCGGTGCTGGCCAAGCTGGTGGAGGCCGGTGCGCACATCGAGACCACCGAAGACAGCATCACCCTGGACATGGGCGGCAAGCGCCCGCGCGCGGTCAACCTGACCACCGCGCCGTACCCGGCATTCCCCACCGACATGCAGGCGCAGTTCATGGCGCTCAACTGCGTGGCCGACGGCGTGGGCGTGATCAACGAAACGATCTTCGAGAACCGTTTCATGCACGTCAACGAGCTGCTGCGCCTGGGCGCGGACATCCAGGTCGAAGGCCACACCGCGATCGTGCGTGGTGCCGAGCAGCTCAGCGGCGCGCCGGTGATGGCGACCGATCTGCGCGCGTCGGCCTCGCTGATCCTGGCCGGCCTGATGGCCGAGGGGGACACCACCATCGACCGCATCTACCACCTGGACCGCGGCTACGAGAACATCGAAGAGAAGCTGTCCTCGCTGGGCGCCACCATCCGGCGTATCGCCGCATGATCCTGCGCGGCCGGTTCACCCGCCGCCGCAAGGCGCTGCTGGTGCTGGTACTGATCGTGCTGGCGTGGCTGGGCTACGCCTGGTACGCCGGCATCGCGATCACCCAGGGCATCCAGCAGGAAGACATGGACTGGAATGCGGACGGCACTGTCAGCCGGACCGAAGTGTTCCAGTCGTTCTATGCGGTCGGCGTGGACAAGACCGTCGACGGCAACCGGCATTGCAGCACGTACTACTGGCGCGACACGCGCCAGCAGATCCGGGTGGACTGCAAGACGGTATTCGGCGACGCCAAGCCGGAATGAAAAAACGCCCGCGGAAGCGGGCGTTTTTTTGGGTCAATTCATCCCTTTGATCGTCAGATCCAGCGCATCCTTGCCGCTCTCACGCTGCAGCAGACGCGCCGGCACCGGGAACTCCGGCACGATCCAGGCGATCAGCTCCTTGTTGCCGTCCACGCGCGAGACCTTGGTCGCGTCGTAGGACTTGCCCGCCACGGTGATCTTTTCCTTGCCGACCACCTTGTAGGACATCGGCTTGATCCGGCCTTCGTCGACCATGCGGTAGTTCAGCGGCTTGCCGGCGGCCAGATCACGCGCGATCGCCAGGTTGATCAGCAGGGCATCCATGTCGCCGGGCTTGAGCGCCACCGGGCCACGGCGGTCCGGCTTGACGTCGCCGGTCCAGGTGGCCTGGTTGCTGCTCCAGTTGTAGTTGGCATCCACGTTGCGCTTCTTGACCAGCAGCACCGAGCGGTCGTTGCTCGTCAGCGGCCGCAGGCGGCCGTTGGCTTCTTCGAACACGGTGGTCTGGCTGAGATCGGCCAGCTGGTTCTTCACGTTCAGGCTGTAGCGCCATTTGTTGGCGCCTTCGCTGGCCAGGGTCATGGTCCCGTTGGCCTGCATGCCCATGTAGCTGGCCTGGTAATCGGCCTTGAACGGCTGCAGGGCCATGGCGGGCAGGCTCACCACGGCAAGGGCGCCGGCGGCGATCCAGGTCAGCGGACGGTTCAGTGTGGTCATGCTCAGACTCCTTGATATTCGATCAGGCGCAGATCAATCCGATCTTCGCCGTCTTCGCGTTGCAGGATGCGCACCGGCGTGGGGACACCGTTGGCGATCCAGAGGATGGTTTCGTCATTGCCGCCGTTGGTGCGATACACCCGCAGCGCGTTGTAGGACAGATCGCCGACGGGCACGTTCTCGGTGTCCGGTGCGGCCTGGTAGTCGTGCTGGCGGACGCGGCCCACGTCCACGTAGCGGTAGTGCATCTGCCCGCCGGGGCGGGCGTCGCGCATGATCGCCAGGTTCAGCAGCAGCGCGCTCTGGTCGCCGGGCTGCAGCGGGATGGGCTGGCGGCGCTCCTTCTTCAGATCGCCCAGCCACTGCGCGGTGCCGGCCTGCCAGTCGTAGGTGCCGGTGACCTTCTTGCCGAGGAACAGCCCCTTGCGGACCGTGCTCTGGCTCAACGGCACATAGGTGCCGCTGCGGTTCTCGAACACCGTGCTCTGCTCCAGGTTCAGGCCAAGCACGCTGGCAAAACCGCTGCGCCCGATCACCTGCATGTCCACGCGCCACTGGTCACCGCCGGTGTGGGTGACACGCATGGTCGCGTCGCCAGCCTGTTTGCCCTTGTAGAGGGCCTGGTAGGTTGCGGTGAACGGCTGCAGCGGCGGCGCTTCCCAGCTCATGGCAGGCAACGCGGGCAGTGGTGGGGTGACCGTCTCCTGCGCGTGGGCAAGGGCGGCGGTGCACAGCAGGGATGCCATCAGCAGCACGGGCTTGAACAAAGGCGTTCTCATGCGGGCCGGTCGGTAGAGGAGGGGAAAGGATGCCAGCGCCGGGATCAGCGGCGTGTGTGCGCGGCGCTTATCGGTTCAGCTGTCCGGCGCAATCTAGGCGCAGCGGGCTAAACAGGGGGTGACCATCGAGCTGGAGCTGACCTGCCTGTTCAGTTACGCGGCCGCTGACCAGCAGCGCCAGGCTGGCGATCAGCAGCGGATGCTCCACGGCCAGCACCCGCAGGGCCAGCGCTTCGGGGGTGTCGCCGGCCTGCACCGGCACCCGGGCCTGGGCCAGCACCGTGCCGGCATCCAGTTCGGGCACCACGAAGTGCACGCTGGCGCCGTGCTCGGCATCGCCGGCCTGCAGTGCGCGCGCATGCGTGTGCAGCCCTTTGTAGAGCGGCAGCAGCGAGGGATGGATGTTGACCAGGCGGCCATCGAACCGGGCCACGAAGGCCGGGCCGAGGATGCGCATGTAACCGGCGCAGACGATCCAGTCCGGCGCGAAGGCATCCAGCGCATCGGCCATCGCTGCATCGAACGCGGCGCGGTCCGGGTAGCCCTTGGGCGAGCGTGCCCAGCGCTGTGCCGGGCTCACCTTGAGCAGGGCCGAGGCATCGGGCTTGTCCGAGAGCACGGCCACGACCTGCGCATCCAGCTGCTGCGCGGCGATGGCATCGAGGATGGCCTGCAGATTACTGCCCCGGCCAGAAGCGAGTACGGCGATACGGCTGCTCATGCGGTCTGGAAGGCCGCCTTGACCGCGGGGCGCGACAGCACCACCAGGGTGAACACCCCCAGCGCAGTACCGAACGGCATGAAGATGCAGGCGATGCCGGCCACCACCATGCACAGCAGGTAACGCCGGCGCTGCGCCAGGCACCGCCCGGCATAGGCCATGTAACCGGCCAGCACCAGCCCGGCAGCGCAGCCCAGCCCGCCGATCAGCACGAACACCCAGCCGAGCAGGCGCGGATCGAACGGGGGCGGTGCCTCACCCGGCGCCAGCGGCGCCGGCGCGGCGAAGATCACCGCCACGCCCATCAGCAGGTAGATCAGCGGGAACAGCGAGAACAGGGCGGTCAGGCCAGCCACCACGTAGTGGAAGACCGACAGCAATTGCAGCTGCGAGGTATCCACCGCCGCGGCCGGTACGACCGGCGCCGCTGCGGTGGGCAGCGACGGCGGTTGGGCAGGGAACTCCGGGCCGGGCTCCGTCACCTGGCTCAACCGATCTTGACGCGTTCGGCGCCGTCGGCGCGGGTCACTTCACCGATGGTCCAGTGCTCCAGGCCCTGCGCGGTCACCGCGGCACCGACCGAGGCGGCTTCGTTGGCAGCCACGATCAGCACGAAGCCGATGCCGCAGTTGAAGGTGCGCCACATCTCGCTGTCGGCCACAGCGCCTTCCTTCTGCAGCCACTGGAACACCGGCGGCAGGGTCCAGGCGTCGGCCTTGATGTCCAGGCCCAGGCCGTCGGGTACCACGCGGATGATGTTTTCCGTCAGGCCGCCACCGGTGATGTGGGCCATGCCGTGGATCGCCGCGCCGTGGGTCTTCAACAGCGCCAGGATCGGCTTGACGTACAGGCGGGTCGGCGCCATCAGCGCATCGACCAGCTTGACCCCGCCGTCCAGCTCCAGATCGGCCGGCTGCCCGGCGCGGTCATAGATGCGGCGCACCAGTGAGTAGCCGTTGGAATGCGGGCCGGAGGAGGCGATGCCGATCAGCACGTCGCCGGCGGCCACGCTGGCGCCGTCCTTCATGTCACTCTTCTCGACACCGGCGACGGTGAAGCCGGCCAGGTCGTACTCGCCCGGGGCATACATGTCGGGCATTTCAGCGGTTTCACCGCCGATCAGCGCGCAACCGGCCTCGGTGCAGCCGTTGGCGATGCCGCCCACGACCGCCGCAGCGGTATCGATGTCCAGCTTGCCGGTGGCGAAATAATCCAGGAAGAACAGCGGCTCGGCACCCTGGACCAGCACGTCGTTCACGCACATGGCGACCAGATCGATGCCGATCGTGTCGTGGCGGCCCAGCTGTTGTGCGAGCTTCAGCTTGGTGCCCACGCCGTCCGTGCCCGAGACCAGGACCGGCTCGCGGTACTTGTTGGAGAGGTCGAACAGGGCGCCGAAGCCACCCAGTCCGCCCATGACTTCCGGGCGGAAACTGCGCTTCACCAGCGGCTTGATGCGCTCGACCAGCTCATTGCCCGCGTCGATATCGACACCGGCGTCGCGGTAGGTCAGGGGAGAGGGGTTGGACGGGGAATTGGTCACGGGCGTCGGCGCTGCGCTGGGGTGAAAGCGCGATTTTAACAGGCCACGTTGGCGCGCAGGCCCTATTCGGGCAACAATTCCCCCCGGATACGCTCAATGGAAGTCCTGATGCGCCGCAGCCTCTTTTTCATGATGTTCCTCGCGCTTTGCCTGCCGGTGGCCTCGATGGCCCAGAGCGGCCTGCGCACCGAAGGCGATGTGGCCAGTGCCAGTGGCGCTTACGAGGCCGAGGTCCCGGTCAACAGCCAGGCCGATTCGGACCGCAACGGTGCCCTGGCCAGGGCGCTGGGCAATGTGCTGGCCAAGCTCTCGGGCGACCGCAGCGTGATGAGCCGCCCCGGCGTGATGCAGGCCCTGCGCAATGCCAAGGATTACGTGGCCAGCTATGACTACCGCCAGGACCAGAGCACCTCGGCCGGTGGCGCGCCGAGCTACCGCACCATCCTGGTGGCGCGCTTCCGCGAGGATGACGTCGATGGCCTGATCTCGGCCCTCGGTCTGCCGCTGTGGCCGCAGCCCCGCCCGAAGCCGGTGATCTGGCTGGCCATCGACGATGGTTCCGGCCCGCGCCTGGTGACCGTCCAGCAGGCCAATGCGGCCCGCCCGCTGCTCAACCGCGCCATCGAACGTGGCTACAAGCTGGGCCTGCCCTCGGGCAGCGCCGCCGAGCAGGCACTGGTGGGCGCGATCTGGCGCCAGGACACGGCCGCCGTGGCGCGAGCCTCCGCGCGCTATGCCCCGCCGATGCAGCTGATCGGCAAGCTCTACCGCGATGGCAGCGGCTGGGTGGCCGATTGGGTGTTCGTCGATGGCGGCAAAGAACTGAACAAGTGGACCACCAAGGACAGCGACGCCCGCCGCGCGATGGCCAGTGGTGCCGACGGTGCCGCCGATGCGCTGGTGCGCCGGTACGCCAAGGCCGGGGCCGCCACCGGTGCCGCCGGGACCTACACGATCGTGGTGCTGGGCCTGAACAGTGCCGAGGATTACATGCGCCTGGCCGCCGGCCTGCGGGAGACTGCCGTGGTCCGCAACGTCACTCCGGTGCGTGCCTCGGGCGACCGCCTGGAGCTGTCGCTGGAGATGACTACCGGGCTGGCCGGCCTGAACCGCATGCTCGGCGACAACGGCGTGATCGCGCCGACCGCGCCGCTGGCACTGCCGGTGCCGATCGATGAAACCAACCCCTCGGCCCTCCCGCCGCCCGCCAGCAACGAGTACCGCCTGCGATGATCCTCACCCCCGAAGCGGAAATCGCACAGTTCCTCAGGCGGTTGAAATACGTCCTGGTGGCGCTCGCCGCCGGCTGGGTGATCTGGCTGCTCGGCCCGATCCTGACCCCGTTCGTGCTGGCCCTGGCACTGGCCTGGCTGGGCGACCCGCTGGTCGACCGGATCGAGGCCACCGGCCGCTCGCGCAACACCGGCGTGGTGCTGGTGTTCGTGGCGATGATCCTGTTGATCACTGCCGCGCTGCTGATCCTGGTGCCGATGATCGAGCGTCAGGTCGCCACCCTGGTGGCGGCGATCCCGCAGGCACAGCAGTGGCTGATGGAAAAAGGCATCCCGTGGTTCGAGCAGAAGACCGGGCTGGAGATCATGCAGTGGATGGACCCGGACCGCTTGATTGAATGGGTGCGCAGCCACTGGCAGCAGGCCGGCGGCTTCGCCAAGACCTTCTTCGGCTACGTGCAGCGCTCGGGCTTCACCATGGTGACCTGGGTGGTCAACATCCTGCTGCTGCCGATCCTGGCGTTCTACTTCCTGCGCGACTGGGACAAGCTGGTCGAGCGCGTGGCCTCGATGATTCCGCGCAACCACGTCGGCACCATCACCAAGCTGGCGCGTGAATCGGACGAAGTGCTCGGTGCGTTCATCCGTGGCCAGTTCCTGGTGATGATCGCGCTGGGCGTGGTGTACGCCGCCGGCCTGTCGCTGGTCGGCCTGAAGCTGGGCCTGTTGATCGGCCTGGTGGCTGGCCTGATCAGCTTCATTCCGTACCTCGGCGCGACCACCGGCATCGTCATGGCGGTCGCAGCGGCGCTGGTGCAGGCGCAGGGCTTCGATCTGAAGCTGTTGATCCTGGTCGGCATCGTGTTCACCGTGGGCCAGCTGCTGGAAAGCTACGTGCTGACCCCGCGCATCGTCGGCGACAAGATCGGCCTGCACCCGGTGGCGGTAATCTTCGCGGTGATGGCCGGTGGCCAGCTGTTCGGCTTCCTCGGCATGCTGCTGGCCCTGCCGGTGGCGGCGGTCAGCAACGTTCTGCTGCGCTATGCGCATCAGCGCTATCGCCAGAGCGACCTGTATGCCGGTGAGAAATCGGCGATCGTGCTCGATGCCTACGTCGACACGCCCGGGATCGTGGTCGTGGGCAATCCGAAGGGGCCGGACGCGCAGTGAGTGTCGTTCCGCAGTTGCCGCTTGCCCTGCGCTACCCGCAGGACGAGCGGTTGGAGACGTTCATCGGTGCGCCGGATGGTGCGCTGGCGCAGCTGCGCGCCATTGCCGTGGGCGCCGCGCACGACTGGGTGTATCTGGAGGGCGCGCCGGGCACCGGCAAGACCCATCAGGCGCTGGCGATGTGCTCGCTGGCCGAACAGGCCGGCCGCCAGCCGACCTACCTGCCGCTGAAGGCGGTGGTGGGGCGCACGCGCGCCGCGCTGGAATCGCTGGAAGGCCGCGACCTGGTCGCGCTGGATGGGCTGGACGCCGTGGCCGGGCAGCGCGAAGACGAAGTGGCGCTGTTCGATTTCCACAACCGTGCGCGCGCGGCGGGCATCACCCTGCTGTACACCGCGCAGCACGCACCGGACCAGCTCGGGCTGGTGTTGCCCGACCTGCGCTCACGCCTGCAGCAGTGCGTGCGCGTGGTGCTGCAGCCGCTGGACGATGAAGGCCGCGCGGCGGTGCTGCGCGAACGCGCGGCGCGACGCGGCCTGGCGATCGATGAAGCGGCGATCGAATGGTTGCTGACCCGTACCGGCCGTGAGCTGGGCAATCTGGTCAGCCTGCTGGACTGGCTGGACCGCGAATCGCTGGCGGCACAGCGCCGCATCACCGTGCCGTTCCTGCGCCAGGTCTTGGAAGACGGCCCGCACCTGTTGTAACCATCCGGAAACGGACGGTAGATCCACGCCATGCGTGGATGCATCGGGTGCCGCCTCATCGTTGCCTCAGCCACGCATGGCGTGGCGCTACCCTGGCAGGGTCAGGCGTTCAGTTCCGCATCCAGCTGCGCCAGGCGTTCCGGCGTGCCCACATCGGTCCACCGGCCGCGATGGTGCTGGCCGGTCACGCGGCCCTGCGCCATCGCATGCCGTAGCAGCGGGGCGAGACCGAACTGGGGCGGTGTCGCGCTGGCACCGGCGGTTTCGCCGATCACCGCGCGCCAATCGTTGATGATCGCCGGGCGGTACACGCCGATACCGGCATAGGTGAGCCGCGCGCTGTCACTGTCATCGCTGACGCGACCATCGGCGTGCAGGATGAAATCGCCACGCGGGTGCTGCGCCGGATTGTCCACCAGCACCAGATGCGCATCGCCGGTGGGTGTGCGTGGCAGGGTAGCGACATCCGCATCCGTCCACACATCGCCGTTGATCACCAGGAACGGTGCCTCGCCAAGGATCGGCAGCGCGTTGAGAATGCCGCCGCCGGTTTCCAGCGGCACGTCGCCTTCGTGGATGAAGTGCAGCCGCAGCCCCCAGCGCGCACCGTCGCCGAGTGCGGGCGCGAACTGATCGCCGAGCCAGGCGGTGTTGATCACCACCTCATCGATACCGGCGGCGGCCAGCCGTTCCAGATGCCACACGATCAGCGGCCTGCCACCGGCGACCAGCAGCGGCTTGGGCGTGTGCAGGGTCAGCGGGCGCATGCGCTCGCCTTTGCCGGCCGAGAAAATCATCGCCTTCATGGGCGGGCCAGGACCGGTTCGGCGATACGGGCCAGGGCCGGTTTGATGCGCAGCTCGAACAGATCGTGCAGGGGGGCCAGCGCGGGATGGCGCGGCAGCACTTCATCCAGGTAGCGGATGAAGCGCGGCGCATCCTCGAAGTAGTGTCCCTTGCCGTCGCGGTCGCGCAGGCGCACGAACAGGCCGAGGATTTTCAGGTGGCGCTGCACGCCCATCCAGTCCGCGTCGCGCAGGAACTGCGGCCATGGCCGTACCGGCAGACCGGCCGCCAGCGCTTGTGCGTGATAGCGCGCCAACCAGGTATCCACGCGCTCGATCGGCCAGCTCAGGAACGCATCCTTGAACAGGCTGACCGGGTCGTAGGCGATCGGTCCACGCACCAGGTCCTGGAAATCCAGCACGGCCGGCCCGCCGTCGATCGGCATCAGGTTGCGCGGCATGAAATCGCGGTGGGTCAGCACCTGCGGCTGCTGCAGTGCGTTGTCCATCAGCAGGCGATGCATGCGCTGCAGGTTCTCGATCTCGCCACAGTCCAGTTCAAGGCCGAGGTGACGTTGCAGGAACCATTCCTCGAACAGCCCGGCATCGCGCTGCAGCAGTGCCTCGCCGAAGCTGCCCATGCCTTCGG
The DNA here is from genome assembly GCF_029959485.1 of Stenotrophomonas sp. PS02301. Classification (NCBI taxonomy): domain Bacteria; kingdom Pseudomonadati; phylum Pseudomonadota; class Gammaproteobacteria; order Lysobacterales; family Lysobacteraceae; genus Stenotrophomonas; species Stenotrophomonas sp. PS02301. The sequence continues at coordinate 8,464 of NZ_JASCOO010000049.1, read as the reverse complement.
GCACCGGGATGGACTGCAGCCGGATCAGCTGAGCGAAGGCAGCGTCGAACCAGGCATCGGCGTTGTCGGTGTCGATATGGCGGGCCAAGGTCGGGCCGCCCAGGTCTTCCAGCAGCAGGAAGCCGTTGTCTTCATCGCGCGCCAGCACCTGCGGCACGCGCACGCCGTTGGGCTCGAGCAGGTCATGCATGCGCAGCCACGGCCGCACATCCTCCAGCCCGGGCGGGGAGTCCATCACGATGTGGCTGCCGCGCGCGCTGGTGGCGCGCCAGTAGCTGCGGAAACCGGCATCGACCGAGGCACGGTCGAGGGCGGTGGCCGGATCGCCGAGGGCGGCGCAGGTCCACTGCCGGCGGTGTTCGGCGCGCAGCGGATCGGAAGCAGGATCGTTCATGGACGGGTACGTCGAAGCGGCGCCGGACGGCGCGCGGGAAAGAAAAGAGCGGCGATGCTCAGCGCTTGCTGCTGAACAGCCGAAGCACGGCCAGGACCGCGACCGCACCGAGGATCGCGCCGATGAACCCAGCGGGCTCGCCGCGGGCATACCAGCCCATGTACTGGCCGAACCAGCCGGCCAGCAGGGCACCGACGATGCCGAGCACGATGGTCAGCAGACAGCCCATGCGGTTGTTGCCGGGCATGAAGAAGCGCCCGAGCAGACCGACGACGAAGCCGACCAGGATGATGTAGAGCCAGCTGGTGCTGCCAAACAGTCCGTTCATGCCAAAGACGTCAGTAGAGGGTGGACGCAGCCTAGCAAGGCCAGGCTGCGTCCGCCAACGTCAGCAGCAGCCGTGGCCGCCGTGACGGGTGCCGCTGTCGGCGGCGACCGGCGACCCGCTGGTCTCGCCGCGCAGGCTGGCGGCGTAGTGCTCGCTGATCACCTTGGACACGCACGAGGTCACGCGCTTGCCCATCGGGATGTGGAGGAACTCGTTCGGGCCGTGTGCATTGGAGTGCGGGCCGAGCACGCCGGTGATCATGAACTGCGCGCCCGGGAACTTCTCGCCGAGCATGCCCATGAACGGGATCGAGCCGCCTTCGCCCATGTACATCGCCGGCTTGCCGAAGAAGGTCTGGCTGGCATCGTCGATCGCCTGGGTCAGCCACGGCGCCATCGCCGGGGCATTCCAGCCGCTGGAGGCTTTTTCCAGGTCCAGCTTCACTTCCGCACCGTTCGGCGGATCGCGCAGCAGGGCTTCCTTCAGCAGCTCGCCACAGGCTTTGCCGTCAGCGGTCGGGGGCAGGCGCAGCGACAGCTTCACCGCGGTATGCGGGCGCAGCACGTTGCCGGCCGAGGCCAGCGGCGGCAGGCCGTCCACGCCGGTGACCGACAGCGCCGGGCGCCAGGTGCGGTTGAGCACCAGTTCGGCCAGGTCGTCGTTCATCGGGCGCAGGCCGTCGACCATCGGGAATTTCTCGAAGATCGCGGTGTCCACCACTTCGGCGGCACGCTTGGCCTGCTCCTGGCGCTCGGCCGGGATCTCGACATTCATGCCGTCGATCAGGATGCGGCCGGTGTTCTCGTCCTCGATGCGCGAGATCAGCTGGCGCAGCAGGCGGAAGCTGGACGGGATCACGCCGGAGGCATCGCCGGAATGCACGCCTTCGTTGAGTACCTTGACCGAGAAGTTGCCGCCGGTCAGGCCGCGCAGCGAGGTGGTGCACCACAGCTGGTCGTAGTTGGCGCAGCCCGAATCCAGGCACACCACCAGCGAGGGCTTGCCGATGCGGTCGGCCAGGTGGTCGACATAGGCGGGCAGGTCGTAGCTGCCGGATTCTTCGCAGGCTTCGATCAGGATCACGCAGCGCGCGTGCGGCAGGCCCTGTTCCTGCAGCGCCAGCACGGCGGCCAGCGAACCGAACATCGCATAGCCGTCATCGGCGCCGCCGCGGCCGTACAGCTTGTCGCCGCGCAGCACCGGGATCCACGGGCCCAGATCATCGTCCCAGCCGGTCATTTCCGGCTGCTTGTCCAGGTGGCCGTAGAGCAGGATGGTGTCGTCGCCGGTCTCGGCGCCGGAGGCCGGAACTTCCAGCAGCAGCAGCGGGGTGCGGCCCTCCAGGCGCACGACCTCGACGGTCAGGCCGGGCAGGTTCTGCGCCTTGGCCCAGGTTTCCATCAGGGTGACGGCCTGTTCCATGTAGCCGTTGGCGACCCAATCGGCGTCGAACATCGGCGATTTGTTGGGGATACGGATGTAATCGACCAATTGCGGGACGATTTCGTTGTCCCACTTTTCACTGACGAATTGGCCGAGCTTGGCGCTGTCCATCTGAACTCCGGAGTGCTTTTGACAAGTCCCGCCATTCTACGCCTGCGCTGGGGTAGGTATTTCCCTACACCACGTCGGGTGTTAGGCCTGCTGTGTGAAGGTGCCGTGGACGATAGGCTGTGTGTATGTGGCGAGGGACGCTGGAACCTTCGACAGGATTGCCGGCAGGGGCCGGTTCCGAGCCACAAGGAGTGACACAGTGGGACCTTGGTTTTCGTGCAGGGCGCTGGTGCTGGGACTGCTGTTGAGCGGAATGGCCTTCGCGGCCGATCGGATCAACATCAATACGGCGGACGCGTCGACGCTGCAGCAGGGATTGGCGAACGTGGGGCCGATGAAGGCCGAAGCGATCGTCGCGTACCGGCGACAACACGGCCCCTTCGAACACGTCGAGGATCTGGCGCGGGTGAAGGGGATAGGGACAGCTACCGTCGAACGGAATCGACAACGGATGACGACCGGGGCCAGGCAGGCGCCGGCCGAGGCACCGCCCAGGAGGGCAGCGCCGGCCTCCGTACCAAGGCGCTGAACAACAGGACAGGTCGGGACCGGCAGGAGGCCAGTCACTGGTTGCCACGGCAGGATGCCGTGGCGGCACCGACAGCTGCAGGAGGCAGCACGCACGGAAGCGGCGCGGAAGGATTGGCGCGGACCCACCAGGACGGTGGCATCCAGACCCCGGGAAGGGCTGAGATGGCGGAAGCATATACGGCCGAGTGCAGGATGCATGGCCGGCACCCAGACTGGGCAGGATGCACAGGGGGAAGGCGGGATGCCGACAAGGATGTATCGATTGCCCGGTTCGCACAGGATGTGTGGCCGGGCAATTACTTTTTGGGGCGGACGAAAACCGGCAGCAGGGCTGCGCGTGGTTTTCGCGAACGCATGCAGGCAGTTCGTGTAGCGTGGCGGCATCTCTTCGAATGGATGCACGACATGGCAGTACGCAGCACGCTGTTGAGTCTGGCACTCGGGACGCTGCTGGCGACCGGGATGCTTCCCGCCACCGCCGCCAACAGTGCGCCGACGGCCAACAAGATGACCGAGGCCCCGCGTGGCCCGACCGATCTCAAGCCCGGTGAATTCCTCTGGCATCCGGAGATCTCCCCCGCCGGCCCGATCGTGCTGGTGGTCAGCCTCGATGAGCAGCGTGCCTACGTGTACCGCAACGGCATCGCGATCGGGATGAGCACGATCAGCTCGGGCAAGACCGGGCATGAAACACCGACCGGCGTGTTCACGATCCTGCAGAAGGACAAGGACCACAAGTCCAACCTCTACAACAGCGCGCCGATGCCCTACATGCAGCGCCTGACCTGGGACGGCATCGCGCTGCACGGCGGCAGCCTGCCCGGGCACCCGGCCTCGCACGGCTGCGTGCGGCTGCCACAGGCGTTCGCGCAGAAGCTGTTCGGCGAAACCCACCGTGGCGATACCGTGGTGGTGGCCGATGCCAAGAGCGCGCCGATGACGCTGGCCTATCCGGCCGTGCTGGCGCCGGTCAGCAGCACCGGCACGCCGCTGGTGGAGAGCACCGACGCACCCGCGCACTACTGGAATGATGCGGCGGCACCGGCCGGCCAGGTCGGCATCCTGGTCAGCCTGCACGACCAGCGCCTGTACGTGCTGCGCGATGGCGTGCTGATCGGCGAGTCGCGGTTGGAGGCCAAGGCCTTGCCGGCGTTCGAGGGCACCACGTTGTTCGTGATGGGCCAGGGCTACCAGGACAACCCCAGCCCGCTGGACCCGCACCGCCCGCTGCACCGCTGGACCGCCTACCCGCTGCTGGGCCAGACCGCCGCCAATGCCACCCCGGACCTGCTCGCCACGCCGAGCCTGCCGATGGCGCTGCCGCCGGAATTCGCCGAACAGCTGTACAGCGTGCTGGTGCCCGGCACCACGCTGCTGGTGACCAGCCTGCCGGCCGTTCGCCCGGTGGCCGATGAACAGAACCTGCAGCCTGTCTTGGAATCCGATGCCGGTGGGTCCACGTTGTAAGGGTTGCCTGCGCCTGGTGAGCTGCCCATGCCCGTTGTGAAATTGCTGCCTGCCGCGTTCTGCGGCCTGATCGCGTCCGCCACGGCGGGCGCGGCCAGCCCCGCGCCGGCCCCGGAGGCGAATCCGGTGCAGATGGCCGAGATGCTGGCCAAAGCCGCCCCTGCGGCGGACAAGCACGTCCTGCAGCTGGCGGCCCGCGCGATGCGCTGTGCGTTGCGCCGGCCGGAGCTCGGCGTGGACCCGGGCAAGTTGAGCGTGATCGATTACTCGCGGCCGTCGACCGAACCGCGCATGTGGATTTTCGATCTCACGCGCCAGCGGCTGCTGTTCGAAGAGTGGGTCGCGCATGGGCGCAACAGCGGTGACAACCGCACCCAGCATTTCTCCAACAAGGACGGCAGCTTCATGTCCAGCCTGGGCGCGTTCACCGCCAAGGAAACCTACATGGGCGGCAACGGCTATTCGCTGCGCCTGGAAGGGCTGGAGCCGGGTTTCAACGACCATGCCCGCGACCGCGCGATCGTGATCCACGGTGCGCCCTACGTCAATCCGGCGATCGCGCGCCTGCAGGGCCGGCTGGGCCGCAGCCTGGGGTGCCCCGCCGTGCGGCTGTCCGTGGCGCGGCCCCTGATCGACAGCCTGCGCGGCGGCACGATGGTGTTCGCGTATTACCCCGACAAGGACTGGCTGGCGCGTTCGCGCCTGCTGGAACCCGATTGCGGCGGCGTGTCCTGACAGGACTGCGGTACGTCGGCTCAGGCACACTAGCGCCATGTCGACCGATACTGTCCTGAGCGCGGCCAGCCGCGTCATTCCGTCCTTCCAATACCGCCGCGAACGCTGGCGAAACGGCCTGGGCTGGACCCGCGAGATCCTGCGGCTGCCCGACAACGACGACTGGCAGGTGCGCCTGTCGATCGCCGAGATCGAGCAGGACGCCGCGTTCTCGGCCTTTCCCGGCATCGACCGCGAACTGGTGCTGCTGCGTGGCGAAGGCCTGCACCTGCGCTTCGGCGATGGCACGCTGCATACGCTGATGCCGCCGCACGACCGCCTGCGGTTTGCGGGCGAAGCGCAGGTGACCGGCGAACTGATCGACGGGGTGACCCACGATTTCAATCTGATGTGGCGGCGCGATGCCGTGCAGGCCGAGCTGCTGCACCGGCCGCTGGTGGGTAGCATGTTCTTCTTCACCGAACCTGCGGCGGCGTGGGCGATTCACCTGCTGGCAGGCCAAGCCGAGTTTGAGGGCGAGCCGTCGCTGGCACCGCTGGCCGCCGGTGATACCGCCTGGTTGGCGGCCGGTGAGCGCCGCCGGTTCGCATTGCACGGCGGCGGCGAGTTGCTGGCGATCCGTGTCAGCGCGCGTGGCCGCAACGCCTGAGGGCCTGCCGACAACCCTCAGTACACGTCGCGCCGGTAACGTCCGGCCACGATCAAGGCTTCTTTCCCGTCGCGTCCCAGCGCCTGCTCGATCACCGCATCCACCGCCGGGGCCATGCCCTGCAGGCTGCCGCAGACCAGGATCGTGGCACCGTCGTGCACCCACTGCTGCAGCATGTGGATCTGCGCCTGCAGCCGGTCCTGCACGTAATGGTGTTCGCCACCGTCTCGACTGAACACCGTATCCAGACGCGCGATCCAGCCGTCGCGCTGCCAGGCGCGCAGGTCGTCGCCGAAGAAGAAATCGTGCGCGGCCGCGCGCTCGCCGAACAGCAGCCAGGTGCGGCGCGCGCCGGCGCTGATGCGCTCGCGCAGGTGGGCGCGCAGGCCGGCGATGCCGGTGCCGTTGCCGATCAGGATCAGCGGGGTTGCCGGCGGCACACCGTGGAAATTGGGATTGCTGCGGAAGCGCAGATCGATGCGCCCATCCAACGCAGCGTGATCGCACAGCCAACCACTGCCCAGCCCCGGGGTGCCATCAGGACGCAGCTGCCGGCGCAGCAGCAACTGTACCTGGCCTTCGGCAGGCAGGCTGGCGATGGAGTACTCGCGGTGCGGCAGCGAACGTAACGCGGCGACCAGTGCGTCTGCGTCGGCAAACGTCGGGAGTTCCCCATCACCGGGCAGATGCGCCCGCGCGAGATGTGCGCGCAGCGGCCGTCCATCGATGAGCATATCGCCCTTCCACGGGGTATTTCGCAGCCACGCCTCGACGTCGGCCGGTGCATGCTGCGGCCCGATCTCGACCACGTCGCCGGCCTGCCACGCCGGCAGCACGCCATCGGAGGGCACCAGCGTGATGCGGTACGTCGGTGCGCCCGGGCTGCCCGGGTTTTCCAGATGCCGCGCCTGCAGTTGCCACGGCAGATACTCGGCCGGGGCCCAGTCCGGCAGTTCGGTCGCTTCACCGCCGAGCTGGCCGAGCAGTTGCTGCCAGTGGCGCAGTGCGCCGGGGTCGGCGTTGTCCACCTCCACGGTATCGAACAGCGGATGCGCGCCGTGCTGGCGCAGCCAGGCATCCAGCTGGTGACCGAAGGCGCAGAAATGCCCGTAGCTGCGATCCCCCAGCGCCAGCACGCCGTACTGCAGTTGTGGCAGTTCCAGCGCCTGTGGCATCACCTTGCGCAGGAAGGGCAGGGCATGATCCGGCGCATCGCCTTCGCCGGTGGTGCTGACCACGAACAGCACCTGCCCGCTGCGCTGCAGAAGCTCGGCGGTCACCGCATGCAGCGCGCGGATGCGGACCGGCAGGCCGGCAGCGCGCAACGCCTCCGCACTGCGTTCGCACAGCTGCTGGGCGAAGCCGGTCTGGCTCGCCCAGACCAGCAGGATCGGTGCGGGTCCGGGATCGGCGACGTGGTCTTCGCGCGCGCGCCCGCGCCACCAGATCAGCGTGCAGAACGCCGCATACAGCGCCAGGCTGCCGGCGGCCCAGCGCCACTGCGAGGCCAAGGGGGCGCTTTGCCACCACGCCTCACCCAGATGCAGGCGCAGCAGCGCCCAGGCGATGACCGCCAGCAACAGCATGACCGCCAGGTTGCCCAGCCACGCACGGGAAGGACGCAGACTCATGCCGCGCCCACGCGGTCATCGGCAAGCAACTGCTCGAATGCGGGACTCATCTGTTCCTCGATACCGTGCGCACCCCGGCTGACAACGCGGGCGGCCAGTGCATGGGTGCGCGCAAATGCGATGCCCTCGCCGGGGCCCATCACCGTCAATGCGGTGGCCCAGGCATCGGCCTGCATGGCGCTGGCGGCGACCACGGTGACCGCGGCCGCAGCGCGCGTGACCGGTGCACCGGTGCGCGGATCCAGCGTGTGGCTGAACTGCTCGCCGCCCTGTTCGAAGTGATGCCAGCGATCACCGGAGGTGGCCACCGCCCGATCCCTCAGCGCGAGCACGCGCGGCGGATGCTCTGCCTGTGCATCGTCTTCCGGGGCCGATTCCACCAGCACGCGCCACGGCTGACCGTCGGGCTTGTGGCCGAACCCCTGCAGCTCGCCGCCGACCTCCACCAGCGCTGCGCGCACCCCGTTCTGGCGCAGCCACGTGCTGACCTGATCGACACCAAATCCCTTGGCGATCGCCGAGAGATCCAGCGCCAACCCGCCGGGTTGCAGCAGGCGGCCGGGCTGCCACTGCAGCCGTTCCCAGCCACACCGCGCGCGGGTCGCGGCGAGGGCGGCTGCATCGGGAATGCGCCGGGCCTGCGCCTGCGCGCCGAATCCCCACAAGGCCACCAACGGGCCGATGGTCGGATCGAAGGCGCCGCCGCTGCGCTGTGCGATGTCCAGCGCGCACTGCATCACGGTGTCGAACAATGGCGGCAGCGCCTGCCACTCACCGGCGGAGGCGCGGTTGAACCGCGCGATATCGCTGTCGGCTTCCCACGTGCTCATCTGCGCCACGATGGCGTCCAGTTGCGTCTGGATGCCGGCGTGCAGCGGGTGCAGGTCGCGGCTGCGCGCCACGGCCAGCCTTACCTGCCAGGTGGTGCCCATGGTGTGGCCGCCGAGGCTGGCGATGTCGAGATCCGGGTTGTTCATGGGGGTGGGCACGTCGGGCCTAGTAAGCCCGATGGCCGGACTGCGTCGGGTGAAAAGCCCCCGTCGTGTCGACGGGGGCGCGATGAGGTGGACGGCGCGTGCAGCGGCCGCGCCGAAGGCCGGTACTCGGGCAGCACTTCCAGCGTGGCTACGTAGCTCAGGCGCCCCGTCTTGGCCTCCATGATCGAGGTCCAGCTG
>NZ_JASCOO010000048.1:0-32255 GCF_029959485.1 Stenotrophomonas sp. PS02301 | reverse complement strand
GTTGCCGGCCAACGGCCGGCACTACAATGTGAGGTTGCCGGCCAGCGGCCGGCACTACAGCGGTGGGAACACGAGGCGCCGGTCGATACCGGCGCTTCTCCGCGCTTACGCAGCGCGGCGCAGTGAGTCGGTCAGCGATTCGATGCTGGCGGCCTTGGGTTTGACCAGCCAGAACTTGCCGACGTAATCGCGGAACTCATCAAGAATCTGCTGCGCCCAGATGCTGCCGGTCAGTTCGCGGTGGCGGCTGATCAGCGTATGCAGGTGCTGGCGATGGTTCTCGAAGCCTTCGGCCGAGATGCGGTGGATGTCGATCAGTTCGTGGTTGTAGCGGTCCACGAAGTCGCGGTCGATATCCAGCACGTAGGCCAGCCCACCGGTGAAACCGGCACCGAAGTTCACCCCGACCTTGCCCAGCACCAGCACGATGCCGTCGGTCATGTATTCGCAGCAGTGGTCACCGGCGCCTTCGATCACCGCCAGCGCGCCGGAGTTGCGCACGCCGAAGCGCTCGCCGGCACGGCCGGCGGCGAACAGCTCGCCACCGGTGGCGCCGTACAGGCAGGTGTTGCCGATGATCGCGGTGTTGCGCGCCTCGAAACGCGCGCCACGCGGCGGGCGCACGACCAGCCGGCCGCCGGCCATGCCCTTGCCGACGTAGTCGTTGGCCTCGCCTTCGACCTCCAGCTGCAGGCCGCCCACGTTGAACGCGCCGAAACTCTGACCGGCGGTGCCGCGGAAGCGCAGGGTCAGCGGCGCATCACTCATGCCCTGGTTGCCGTGCGTGCGCGCGATCTCGCCGGACAGGCGGGTACCGATCGAGCGGTCCGTGTTGTGGATCAGGAAGCGGTGTTCGCCGCCGAGCTTGCCGGCGATCGCCGGGGCCAGCAGGCCGTCCATCTGCGTGGCCAGGCTGTCCGGCGATTCGTACAGACGCTGCGCGGCGCAGTGGCTGCCGGCGTACTCGGCCGGGTTGAGCAGGCGCGACAGATCCACCTTGACGCCCGGGCGCGGGGAGACCTCCAGCTGCTGCAGCAGGTCGGTGCGGCCGACGATCTCGTCCAGCGAGCGCACGCCCAGGTAGGACAGCCAGCCACGCACTTCCTCGGCCAGCAGCCGGAAGAAATTCTCCACGCGCTCGGGCAGGCCGGTGAAGTACTGCGCGCGCAGGCGCTCGTCCTGGGTGGCCACGCCGGTGGCGCAGTTGTTGAGGTGGCAGATGCGCAGGTACTTGCAGCCCAGCACGATCATCGGCGCGGTGCCGAAGCCGAAGCTGTCCGCGCCCAGCAGCGCAGCCTTGATCACGTCCAGGCCGGTCTTCAGGCCGCCATCGGTCTGCAGCAGGGTGCGCCCGCGCAGGTCGTTGGCCACCAGTGCCTGGTGCGATTCGGCCACGCCCAGCTCCCACGGCACGCCCGCATAGCGGATCGAGCTGACCGGGCTGGCCCCGGTGCCGCCGTCATGGCCGGAGACGGTGATCAGATCGGCACCGGCCTTCACCACGCCCGCGGCGATGGTGCCGACACCGGCATGGCTGACCAGCTTCACCGAGACCAGCGCGGTCGGGTTGACCTGCTTGAGGTCATAGATCAGCTGGGCCAGGTCTTCGATGGAGTAGATGTCGTGGTGCGGCGGCGGTGAGATCAGGCCGATGCCCGGCTTGGCATAACGCAGCCGCGCGATCAGTTCGTTGACCTTGTGCCCGGGCAGCTGGCCGCCTTCGCCGGGCTTGGCGCCCTGCGCGACCTTGATCTGCAGCACTTCGGCATTGACCAGGTACTCGGCGGTAACGCCGAAGCGGCCCGAGGCCACCTGCTTGATCTTGCTGCGCTTCTCGGTGCCGTAGCGCACCGGGTCTTCACCGCCTTCGCCGGAGTTGCTGCGCCCGCCGAGCCGGTTCATGGCGATGGCCAGCGCTTCATGCGCTTCGGGTGACAGCGCACCGAGGCTGATCGCCGCCGTATCGAAGCGGCGGAACAGGTCTTCGGCCGGAGCCACCTCGTCCAACGGGGTCGGCGTGGGCGCGGCCTTGAGCTGCAGCAGGTCGCGCAGCGCCGACACCGGGCGGCCGTGCACGGCCTCGCAGTAGCGCTGCCAGTCCGCGGCATCGCCACTGCGCGCGGCGCGCTGCAGGGTCATGACCACGTCCGGGTTGTACATGTGGTATTCGCCGCCGTGCACGTACTTGAGCACGCCGCCCACATCCGGGCGCAGCAGGTCGTTCCAGGCGCGCACGGTGAGTTCGCGGGCCTCGTCGTCCAGACGCGCGAAGCCGACACCGGCCACGCGCGAGGCGGTGTCCGGGAAGCACAGGTCGACCACCTCGTCATCCAGCCCGACGATCTCGAACAGCTGCGCGCCGCGGTAACTGGCCACCGTACAGATGCCCATCTTGGAGATGATCTTGGACAGGCCCTTGTAGATGCCCTTGCGGTAGCGGCGGCCGATCTGCGACTGCTCGCCGCCCTTGCTCAGCTGCAGGATGCCGCGCCGGCCCAGATCGAACAGGGTCTGGTAGGCCAGGTACGGGTACACCGCGGTGGCGCCGAAACCGAGCAGGCAGGCCATGTGGTGCGCGTCGCGCGCGGTACCGGTTTCCAGGATCAGGTTGACGTCGCAGCGCAGCCCGGCGTTGGACAGGTGGTGATGCACCGCGCTGGTGGCCAGCAGCGCATGCACCATCGGCCGGTCGGCGACCGGGTAACGGTCGCTCAGCAGCAGCATGACGATGCCTTCGCGCGCAGCGGCTTCGGCCTCGGCGCAGATGCGCTGTATGCCGGCCTTCAGGCCTTCGTCCAGGCTGTAGGACAGATCGATCAGCCGGTTCTTGTCGGCGTACTGCTCCATCTTGATCAGCTGGCGCAGCTTGCGCTGGCTGAGCACCGGCGAGTTGAGGATGACGTGGTTCACCGTTTCCGCGCCGGCATGGAAGATGTTGGTCTCCTTGCCGAGCTGGGTGGACAGCGACATGACGCAGTCTTCGCGCAGCGGATCGATCGGTGGGTTGGTGACCTGCGCGAACGCCTGGCGGAAGTAATCGTAGAGCGGACGGCTGTGCTGGCTGAGCACCGCCATCGGGGTGTCATCGCCCATCGAGCCGGTGGCTTCCTGCTCGGTCTCGGCCAGCGGGCGCAGGATCTGCTCCACTTCCTCGGTGCTGAGCTGGAACAGCTTGTGGTAGCTGCGCAGGGTGCGCTCGTCGAAGGGCTCCTCGACCAGCGACGGATCGATCAGCTCGGTCTGCAGATAGGTCACGCCCTGCTGCAGCCACTGCTTGTACGGCGCGCGGCCGCGGTTGATGCGGTCGATGGCGTCCGAGTCGAGCAGGTCGCCACGCTTGAGGTCGATGGCCATCATCTCGCCCGGGCCGAGCTTGCCCTTGCGCACCACGCGCTCGGCCGGCACTTCCCACACGCCGGCTTCGGAGGCGACCAGGAAGTGGCGGTCGGACGTCAGCATCCAGCGCGCCGGGCGCAGGCCGTTGCGGTCCAGCGTGCAGGCGGCATAGCGCCCATCGCAGGCCACGATCCCGGCCGGGCCGTCCCACGGCTCGCTGTTGAGGCCGTAGAACTCGTAGAACGCGGCCAGGTCCGGATCCTTGAACTCCAGCGACTGGGTCGCCGGCGGCACCAGGATGCGCAGTGCCTGGATGAGGTCCATGCCGGCGCTGACCATCAGCTCGAGCATGTTGTCCAGGCTCTGCGAGTCCGAGCCATGCATGGAGATCACCGGATCGAACTCGCCGATGTCGAAGCGCGGGGTCTTCCACACCTTGCTGCGCGCCTGCGCCCAACGGCGGTTGCCCTCGATGGTGTTGATCTCGCCGTTGTGGGCGAGCATCCGGAAGGGATGCGCCAGCGGCCAGCGCGGCAGCGTGTTGGTGGAGAAGCGCTGATGGAACACGATCGCGCTGGAGGCCAGATCGTTGCGCTGCAGATCCACGTAGAAGCGGCTCAGCTTGTCCGGCAGCACCATGCCCTTGTAGCTGATCGCATTCGGGCTGAGCGTGGTGACGTAGTAATCGGCGTGCTCGCGCATCAGCTGTTCGCTGCGGCGCCGGGCCAGGAACAGGGCCAGGGTGAAGGCGGCCTCGTCCTGCGCGGCGCCGGCATCGACGAACAGCTGCTCGATGTGCGGCAGGGTGTCGCGGGCGAGTTGACCGCAGACGCTGGGGTCGGTCGGCACCACGCGCCAGCCGACCGGCTGGCAGCCGGCGTTGCGCAGTTGCTGTTCCAGCGTGTCGCGGCAGGCCTGTGCGGCGGCGGCGTCATGCGGCAGGAACACCACGCCGGCAGCGAAACGCGCGCCAAGCGTGAGGCCCGCCTCGGCGGCAAGCGCCTTGAGGAACACATCGGGGCGGCGCAGCAACAGGCCGCAGCCGTCACCAGTGATACCGTCGGCGGCGACGCCACCGCGGTGGGTCATGCGCGAGAGTGCGGCAATGGCCGTGTCGACCAGCAGCCGTGACGGCTGGTCGTCGAGCTGGGCGACCATGCCGAAACCACAGGCATCTCGCTCATCTTGCGGGTCGTAAAGCCCTTGGCGGTTGCGGGGGGCCATCTGTGCCTCGATGCGATGTCAGGTGAGCGGCGACACTCGTCCCCGCTCAGTCCTTGCAGCGCGGGTCGAAGCACCGGATGACCCGACTAGATCACAGTTGTTGCAACGCCGCAATACACGGTTGCAGCCGCAACCAAACCCTTGTGTTTCAGGGGTTTCCCCGCCGCCTGTTCAGCCGCAGCGGACGCCGGCGACCACGTTCTTGGCATCCACTTCAACGTTCAGACGCTCGCCGATGAACTCCATCGTGGTCATGTCATTCGGCTTGAGCACGCGCAGGGTGGTGGCGCCGGCATCCTGCTGGGCCTGGCTGCCGATCTGGTCGGTGTAGGGCTGACCGACCAGGCTCTGCACCTGGGTCGCATCGCAGCTGCCTACGGGCGGTGCTTCCATTGCCTTGCCGGCCTCGTCGGTCGGTGCGGCAGCTGCTTCGGCCGCCTTCTGTGCATGGGTGGCAACCGCTTCCTGCTCGTCCATGGGCGGAGCGCTGCACGCACCGAGGACCAACAGGGCGGGGAACAGGGCAATCAGCCCGAAAGAACGCCGCGCGCGGCGGAACGACAGGGACGACATCAGTACTCCAGAGAGCGAGCCAGTAAACGCTGGAGGATATCGCCAAGCGCGGTGTGAGGTGTTTGTGTTGCGTTATTGACGCGGTGCCGCACCGGGACCGGTAACACTGCGCTTCCCTGATCCGCGTCGCCTCCATGAGCCCGAGCCGCACCGCCACCCCCGAAGTCGCCGCCGCCCGCCAGGCCGGCCTGCGCTATGTCAGCGATGAACTGCCCGGCATTGCCCGCCGCAAGGCCGGCAAGGGCTTTGCCTACCGCGATGCCGATGGTGCGGCGGTCCGCGATGCCGCCACCCTGGCCCGGATCCGCGCGCTGGCGATCCCGCCGGCCTACACCGATGTGTGGATCTGCGCACTGCCCAACGGCCATCTGCAGGCAACCGGCCGGGACGCGCGCGGGCGCAAGCAGTACCGCTACCACGCTGACTGGGCGCGGGTGAGGGGCGATGGCAAGTTCGATCGCATCATTGCCTTTGGTACCGCCCTGCCCACGCTGCGCCGGCGCCTGCGCCGCGATCTGAAGCTGCCCGGCTTCCCGCGCGACAAGGTGCTGGCGATCGTGGTGGCGCTGCTGGCACAGACGCTGGTGCGCGTTGGCAACGAAGTCTATGCACGTGACAACCGCTCTTACGGGCTGACCACGCTACGCAACCGCCACCTCGCGCTGGTCAAGGGCGGCCGGGCGCAGATGCGCTTCCGGGGCAAGTCCGGGCAGGCGCATGAGGTGGATGTGGATGACCGCGAACTGGTCAAGCTGATCCGGGGCTGCCAGCAGCTGCCCGGGCAGGCGCTGTTCCAGTACCGCGATGACGATGGCGCGGTCCAACCGGTGGATTCGGGCATGGTCAACGACTATCTGCACGATGCGATGGGCGAGGATTTCAGCGCCAAGGACTTCCGCACCTGGGGCGGCACGCTGGAGGCGATCCGTCAGCTTGCCGTGACCGAGCTGCCCGAACCTTCCAGTGAGCGCGCGCTGGCGGCGTTGCAGAAACAGGTGGTATGCGAGGTCGCGAACCTGCTGGGCAACACACCGTCGGTGTGCCGCAAGGCCTATATCGATCCTTGCGTATTCGATGGCTGGCGGGCCGGCTCATTGAAGGCCCTTGCCGGCCTGCGTGGCGAGCGCCAGTGGGAACTGGCCACGCTGAAAGTACTCAAAGCCGCGCGGCGCAGCGTCCGGCGTGCCCGCGCGGGATGAGCGCAGCGATCAGCCGCAGTAGAGGGCGGTGATGTTGTTGGTGCGACCGGTTTCGATGGTCAGCCTTTCGCCGCCCTGCTCTGCACCCGGGGTGGGATTGGCCGCGCCACTGGCAGTGGCGCCACTTGCGGCACGCTCGCTGCGCACGACGATGACCTGCAAGCTGTCGCTGTCCACGCGGGCACGTTCGACCGTGGCTTGCGATGCCGCCAGGCCCACGGCGCCGCGGACCTTATCCACGTGGCACTGGCCGGAAATGACGCCGTCGATCGGCTGGACCTGCGCGATGGGGGTGCTGCTGCAGGCGGAAAGAGCAAGGACGGCCACAGCCGCGGACAGGTAACGAAGCATGCGACGCACTCCATGGGAATTGCGCTCAGGGTGCATCGGTGGCCGTATGCGGCGCATGAATCCTCTACACGGTATGGGCACGCTCCATTCACCGTGCCTGGCCGCATGGATGACCATAGTGGAGGTGCGCACGGCCGACCCGGGATTCCCGACACGGCGCGCATTCGAGTTTGTTCCACGCATCTGATCCGGCAACAGGAGTCGAGCATGGCCACGGCCAAAACCCGTAAGACCACCAAGACCCCCACCTCCCGCAAGCGTGCGCGTCCGGCGGAGGCGGCTGCTGCGGCGGCCGAACCGCGCACCCGTACCCCGGTCGTCAAAACCGCGACCCGCAAGGCCGCCGCCACCGATCCGCGCGCTGCGCGCGTGGCGGCCCGTCAGCGCCGTCTGCAGGACCAGGAAAAGGCCAAGGACGCGCGTGCGGCGAAGAAGGCTGCGAAGGCGACCCCCACGAAGGCCGCCAAGAAGGCCACCCAGGCCGGCACGCGTCGCCAGCCTGAGAAAATGCCGGCCGAGCAGCTGGCCAAACCCGGCTACGAACACGAGATGCAGCTGGCCCCACGCTTCCTCGCGCCGGACTACCAGGGCAGCGGCAAGCTCAAGGGCAAGCGCGCGATCATCACCGGCGCCGACTCCGGCATCGGCCGCGCGGTGGCCGTGCTGTTTGCCCGCGAAGGGGCGGATGTGGCGGTGCTCCACCTGGATGAAAAGAAGGACGCGAAGATCACCCGCGAGCACGTCGAGAAAGAAGGCGGCCGCTGTGTGGTGATCGCCGGCGACGTGCGTGATCCGGCGTTCTGCAACAAGGCGGTGAAGCAGGTCGTCAAGGCATTCGGCGGGGTCGACATCCTGGTCAACAACGCGGCCTTCCAGCTGCATTGCGATCGTCTGGAAGACCTCGAGGACGAGCACCTGCAGGAAACCCTGCAGACCAACATCGGCGGCTACATCCAGATGGCGCGCGCGGTGCTGCCCCACCTGGGCGAAGGCGCGAGCATCATCAATACCGGCTCGGAGACGGGCCTGTTCGGCAGCAAATCGTTGCTGGACTACTCGGCCACCAAGGGCGCGATCCATGCCTTCACCAAGGCGCTGGCCAGCCAGTTGCTGCCGCGCGGCATCCGGGTCAATGCGGTGGCGCCGGGCCCGGTCTGGACCCCGCTCAATCCGGCCGACAAGAAGGCGCCGGATGTCGCCGAGTTCGGCCAGGACAGCGACATGGGTCGCCCGGCGCAGCCGGAAGAACTGTCGCCGGCGTACGTCTTCCTCGCCTCGCCGATCACCGCCAGTTACATCAGCGGCGTGATCCTGCCGGTGATGGGCGGGCCGCGCGGCTGACCGCCGGCGCCTGCGTACCGGCACCATAGAACGCGGCGATCTGCGGAATGAAGGTCTGCGGGTTGGCCCCGACCAGGTTGGTCAGCACCACGATGGCCAGCCCCTGGTCGGGGTACACGATGAACGCCGAGCGTGCACCGCCCATGCCGGCCACCTGACGCTGTGGTGCGCGTTGCAGCACCGCCCAGCCGGCGCCCCATGCGCCGTCGCTGCCGTCATTGAGCCGTTCCGGGGTCCACATCCGGCGGGTGCTGGCGGCGTTGACCAAGCGGTTGCCGGTCAATGCGACCAGCCACTTGGCCACGTCGTCGGCAGTGGTCAGCATGCCGCCGCAAGCCCACAGGCCGGGAGTCATGTCGTAGAACCAGTGCGAGAGCCGTGGCGGGGCGTCCGGCGCATCGGTGCGGCGCGGGAACCAACTGTAGATGGTGGCGTTGTTGGCGATCAGATCGTAGCTGTCGCCGAACGTGGATGACGGCATCCTGGCCACATCGAACTGGCGCGTGGCCACGTACCGGTCGTACGGCATCGCGGCCTGTGCGGCGATGATTCGTGCCAGCAGCACGTAGTTGGTCTGGTTATAGGTGAAGCGCGTGCCGGGCGCAGCGTCTACGGGGCGTTGCGTCACGGCGGTCCAGGCGGCCGCCTCGGTCCCGCCGCCGAGCAGGCCCTGTGCATCCAGAATGTCCGGCAGTCCCGAGGTATGCGCCAGCGACTGGCGCACCCGCACGCTGCGCCACGCGTCGGGCAGGTCGGCGAGATAGGCCGAGATCGGCGCATCCAGGTTCACCTTGCCTGCTTCGGCCAGCTGCATCATCGCCACCGCGGTGAATGACTTCGTGGCCGAGTTGAGCGGGAAACGCGTGGCGCGCGTGGCCGGCAGCGCGTTCTCGACATTGGCCAGCCCGTGGCTGTCGGACAGCACCACCTTCCCGTCCTTGACCACGGCGATCTGCAACCCGGGAATACGCAGCGCGTCCATGGTCTGGCCGATGAACTGCCGGGTCTGTTGGTTGGCGGTCTCCACGCTGCCGGCGTGCGCGTGCACGCCCAGCGGGAACAACAGGGCGACGATCATGATCACGCGATGGGTGGAACGCATGCGGCGGGTCCTTGGCGAAGAGGGCGCGATGCCAGGGCGGAATGCCCCAGCTCGAAGGCTTGGATGCGGGCCGGGGCGAAAAGGTTTAAGGCCCACGGCATGCCCATCGCGCAGCGCCTACCGTTCGTCGGCACGGTCCGTCCGGCACTTGACGACACCTGTAGTCACTGGCACGGTAGCGACACGTGTAGTCATAGGGAGTGCGCCATGCGCGGCAAGACCATCGGGGACCAGGAACTGGCCCTGCTGCAGTACATCGCGGAACAGGACCGCCCCAGTGTCGGGGAGGTCGCCACCGGCTTCGGGGAGCCGCGCGGGCTGGCACGCTCGACCGTGCTGACCATGATGGAGCGCCTGCGCGCCAAGTCGTACCTGAGCCGGAAGCAGGTGGACGGCGTCTACCGCTATGCCACCACCAGCGGCCAGGACAGCGTGGTGCAGGGCGCCGTGGCCAGCTTCGTGGAGAAGACGCTGCAGGGCTCGGTGTCGCCGTTCGTGGCGTTCATGTCGCACAAGGTGGATGTCAGCGATCAGGAACTGGCCGAGCTGGAAGCGCTGGTCGCACAGTTGCAGTCACGCAAGCGGGAGGGCTGAGCGATGGACATGATGATGAGTGAAGTGCTGATGCGGCTGGGCTGGACCAGCGTGCAGAGCGCGGTACTGGCGGCGCTGGTGTGGGGCGTGTGCCGGCTGGTGCCGCAGCTGCCGGCGGCCACCCGCTGCCGGTTATGGTGGCTGGTGGCCGCGCAGGCCGTGCTGGGCCTGGTCTGGAGCAGCCCGCTGGAACTGGCCGTGTTGCCGGCCCCGGCGGCCGTGACGGCACCGGCGATGGCGCTGCCCGCGTTCGATGCCGCCGTGCAGGCTGCGCCGGTCACCTACGCCGCCAATGCGGTCGAGACGGCGACAATGACAGCGTCCTGGCCCTTGCTGCTGCTGGCCGTGTGGGCTGCCGGTGTGCTGCTGATGCTGGTGCACAGCCTGCGCGGCTACCGCGCCAGCCGCGCGCTGGTGCGCAGCGCCACAGAGTGCACGGACGCCGGCCTGCAGCAGGCGCTGCAGTTGGCCGCCGAAGCGCATGGCCTGCGGCGCTCGCCGCAGCTGAAACTCTCCGCGCAGATCCGGTCGCCGCAGTTGATCGGCCCGTGGCGGCCGGTGCTGCTGCTGCCGGCGCGCGAGCTGCCGACCATGTCGGCGGACGATCTGGACATGGCGCTGACCCACGAGCTGATCCATCTGCAGCGTCGCGACCTGTGGTGGGGCCTGCTGCCGGCGCTGTCCCAGCACCTGTTCTTCTTCCACCCGCTGGTCCACGTGGCGGCCCGCGAATATGCGTTGGCGCGCGAAGAAGCCTGCGATGGTGCGGTGGTGGCCGGACATGATCACTGCCGCCATGACTACGGTCGCCTGCTGGTGCAGTTGGGTGTGGCGCCCCGTCCCGCCGTCGGCGTGGCCAGCGCTTCGCCGAACCTGCGCAGTCTCAAGCGCCGGCTGCTGACGCTGCAGCAGACCCGCAGCGTCCCGCGCGTGGCCTCGCTGGCAATCACCGCGTTGTTCGTGGTGATCGGTATTGCACCGTTGCGTCTGGTGGCTGCACCGCCGCCGCCGGCCGCACCCCAGGCTCCGGTCGCACCGACCGCGCCGACCGCGCCGACACCCCTGCCCGCACCTGTGGCCCGGCCGGCACCTGCGCCGGTCCGCGCGCCCGAGCCGATGCCGGCACCAGAACCGTTGCCTGCTCCGGAACCGCCCGCCGCGCCCGCTGCGCCGGAACCGCCGAAGGACCTGGATGACGGGATGTCCTTCGTGACCCACGGTAAACTCGACATCAGCCGGCAACCCGCGCAGGCCTTCGTGTTGATCGGCGGCGAGAGCAATTTCGTCGACGCCTCCGTCGCTGATCTGAAACAGGCCCGACGCGATGCCGGCAACGATCAACCGGCCCTGTGGGTGCGCCGAGGTCAGGATCGCTATCTGATCCGCGATCCCGCAGTACTCAAGGCGCTGGGGCAGGCCCAGACGCAGGTCGCCGCGCTGGGAACGGCACAGGCCGAGCTGGGCAACCGCCAAGCGGTGGTCGGCCAACAGATCGCGGCGGCATCGATGCAGATCACGGCCGATGCAATGGCCTCGGTGGATGTCAGCGCGGTGGTCAACAACGCTATCCGCGAGGCCGGCCTCGACGCCGCTGTCGAAGCCGACCGGGCGGCACGCCAGGGTGCCCGCCAGTCACGCGCCGCTGCCTCCGCTGCCAGCCAGGCCGCACGCGAGGCACGTACCGCCTCGGCCAGGGCCGTAGACGCCCGACAGATTGCGCTGGTGGCGCGTGAGCAGGCTGAACTCGGCAAGGAACAGGCGCGCCTGGCACAGCAGCAGAGTGTGGCCTCGGCGCGTGCGGTGCGCGACGTGCGGGCCGCGATCGATCAGGCGCTGGCCAACGGAAAAGCGCAGCGCGTACGCAACTGATCGGCACACGCCAGCCACGGCGGCCTGCGTGCCAGGTCGCCGGTTGCAACCGATCACCCGCAGTTGGCGCGCACGATCCTGTTCTGTTCGTCCACTTCGATGCTGAGGCGGTCTTCGCGGTAATCCATGGTCATCGCCATGCCCGGCTTGAGCACGCGGGCGTTGCGGGCACCGCTGTCCTTCACCGCCTTCTGGATGACCGCCTCGGTGGCGGTCTGCCCGGCCAGGCCGGTGAGCTTTTCCGGATCGCACTGGCCGCCACTGCCGGCCACCGCGGGTGGGGCGGTCGAGGTCGGGCTGTCAGGCGGCGTCGCGGCGGTCTTGGCCGGAGGACTGCAGGCGGCCAGCGGCAGGGCACAGCCCAGGGCGAACAGAAGGTTCAGGCGCATGTGGTGGTCCTCCCACGGTAAGTACCCGCAGTGTCCGTGGGCCGGCCTTTACACCGCGTCAATGGCCTGCAGCGCCAACGTCTCCCGGTCGCGCTGTTCCTCGGCCACCAGCCGCCGCATCAGAAGCGCCAGGGTCACCACGTCCTGGTGGTTGTGCTCGGCTACCCGGCGCAGGTTCACCGCACTGCCGCCGCGCAGGTAATTCAGCCACGCAGCCGGGGCCTCCGAGCCGGGCAGATCGTCTTCGCGCACGATCTGCAGCAGCTGGCGCTCGATCGTGGCCAGCCGGCAGTTTTCCCAGGTGCCGCGATAGCGGCGGCGCGTCGGGAACAGCAGATCGACGTGATCCAGTGGCGTGATCGGGCAGCGCTGCCGGGCCAGCCGATAGCGCGTCTTGAGCAACGGCGCGTCGTAGCAGCGCCCGTTGTAACTGGAGAACACCGTGCTCGGCTGCAGCCAGCCGGCGAACTCGCGCAGCATCGCGGTTTCCGCGGCCATCGTCGTCATCAGCAGCTGGCGGATGCGCAGGCCGTCGCCGCGGTCGGGATGCGTGTGCCAGTCCGCCGCACCGATCATGAAGGCGCGGGTACCGGTGCCGCCGGCCAGGCCGGTGGTTTCGGTATCGAAGAACAGCAGGTCCTGCGGCTGCACCTGCTCGCCTTCGCGCTTGGCGAAGGCCAGCGACAACGGCTCGGTCGGAATGGCTTGGGTAACGAACGATTCGATCAGGAACAGGCCCGGCGCGATTTCCTCACCGGGCACATGCCGATCCTTGGCGTTCTCGCGCGGGGTGGCGGTGCTGAGGCCGCGATCGCGAAGGCCGAGCAGACGGCGCAGGCCACCGATCTCCGGCTTGCGCAGCGCGGGAACAGGAACAGGAGGAACAGCGGGAACTGCCGGTGCGGTCTCGCGTGCGGCCGCGCCGGTTGGCTTGTGGCGGATCTCCTGCTCGACCCAGCCGAAGACGGAGGCCGGTGTGGGCGTACGCGCACGCGCATCGTTGGCGGCGGCCGGAAGCGGGGCGCTGCCCGTGCCGCCGGGAGCGCCCGTGTCGGCGGCAGCGGATCCGCGCCCAGGGGCGATGGCCGGACCAGAGGCAGGCGCCGCCGTCGCATCACCGGCCTGCCGGCGCAGCAGGCGCAGCTTGTCCAGGCTCAGGCTCACGGGGTCACCACCTCGGCGCTACGGTGCTCCTGCTCTTCAGCAGACGGCAGCGCGGCGCTGTCGAACAGAGCCAGCACCTTCAACGCCAGCGCCTTGGGCGTGGTGGCATCGTCCTCCTGACCGGCCAGCACCGGGCCGACGCAGGCCGGGCAGCCGGCCTTGCAGTCGCAGCCCTGCACCAGCTCGCGCGCGCGCAGCAGCAGCTCGGCCTGGCGCACCCACAGCGGCTCGCTCAGGCCCACACCGCCGGGGAAGTTGTCGTACAGATACACCGTCGGCACGAACTGCTGCTGCAACTCGATCGCGCTGGCATCGAACTCGGCGCCACGCAGTTGCCCGCGCCCACTCTGGTCGGCCACCGCGAACCACGCGCCATCGCCATTGCCGACGGCCTTCTGCAGATCGCGCGCATCGGCCATCACCGCCACCGTGGCGACGATGTGCAGCGCGTAGGCCGCGCCGAGGAAACCGTCCAGTGCTTCCTGCTTGCTGTCGAACGCGGTCAGCAGCAGCGCCTGCGGCAACTGCCACCACACCGCCGTGGTGTGCAGCTCCTGGTCGGGCAGGTTGACCGGGCCATAGCCGATGTTTTCGTGCGTGTAATAGCGGATCTTCTTGTAGCCGGCCACGCGGCGCACCACGTGCACTTCGCCGTGGTGTGAATCGCCGCGCCCGGCGATGCAGCCGTCGAAGCGGTCCAGCACCTTGAGTTTGGTGAAGTCGATGCTGTCGGTGTAGTAGTCCACGTGGGTGCGGGTGACGTAGGCCTTGCGGCCTTCCCAATCCAGCCGCTCCACCTGGTAGGGGGTGGACTGCACCATGTGGATGGCGCCTTCATACAGCGTCAGCGCGGCGGCGGAGTAATCCACCTCGGCGATGATCTGCTGCTTGCCGTCGCTGCGGTCCACCACCACGAAGTTGCCATCGGCCACCGAGCGCAGGCTGACGGCGTTGGCCGGGTAGCTGTCGGCGATCCATTCCCAGCGGTCGCCTTCGCGATGCACCACCTCGGTCTCGGCCAGAGCTTCCAGGAACACCAGCGGGTCGATCGGGCCGAAAGGATCGCCGGCCAGGAACGGCAGCTCGAAGGCGGCACAGCGGATGTGATCGAACAGGATCAACGGCTGGTCCGGCGCGATGCGCGCATGCTCGGGCGAGGCTTCGGCGAAAAAGTCTGGATGCCGCACCACGTATTGGTCCAGCGGCTGCGAGCTGGCCACCATCACGCCCAGTGCGGGCTGCTGGCGGCGGCCGGCGCGGCCGAAACGCTGCCAGGTCGCGGCGACGCTGCCCGGGTAGCCGTTGAGGATGACCACGTCAAGGCTGCCGATATCCACGCCCAGCTCCAGTGCCGAGGTGCTGACGATGCCGTCGATCTGCCCGGCGCGCATCGCCCGCTCGGTCTCCCGCCGCTCCGTGGGCAGGTAACCGCCCCGGTAGGCGCGGATGCGGGCCGGCTTGCGCGGGTCGTGGTCGAAGATGTCCTTGAGGTACTTGGTCAGTACTTCGACCATCAACCGGCTCTGCGCGAAGATCAGGGTCTTCAGCCCGGATTTGATCGCGATGCGGGCGATGCGGTTGCTCTGCGAGCGGGCCGAGGCCCGCAGGCCGAGATCGGCATTGACCACCGGCGGGTTCCACAGCAGCACGTGCTTGGGCCCGGTCGGCGCGCCGGATTCGGTGATCGCAGTGACCGGCGCTTCGATCAGCGCCTCGGCATGCGCCTGCGGGTTGCCGATGGTGGCCGAGCACAGGATGAACTGCGGCTCCACCCCGTAGAACGCGCAGATCCGCTTGAGCCGGCGCAGCACGTTGGTGACGTGGCTGCCGAACACGCCGCGGTAGGTGTGCACCTCATCGATCACCACGTAGCGCAGGTTCTCGAAGAACTGCGCCCACTTGGTGTGATGCGGCAGGATCGCCTGATGCAGCATGTCCGGGTTGGAGACCACGATGTCGCCGTGCAGGCGGATCGCCTGGCGCGCATCACCCGGCGTATCGCCATCGAAGGTGAAGGCTTTGACCCCCAGGTCGCCGGCGCGGTTGAGCTCGAGCAGCTCGGCCACCTGGTCCTGGGCCAGCGCCTTGGTCGGGAACAGGTACAACGCCTTGGCCTTGCCCTGCATGGCGGCGCTGACCACCGGCAGGGTGTAGCACAGCGATTTCCCGCTGGCGGTCGGGGTCACGATGGCCACGTGCTCGCCCCGCTGGCTGGCCTCCCAGGCCTCCGCCTGGTGGCTGTACAGCTGCTCGATGCCGCGTGCCTTCAGTGCGCTGACCAAGGCATCGGGGACATCGGTCGGGATCGGCGCGTACCGGCCCTCGCGCGCGGGAATCGTGAAGCTGCCGGTGATGCGGTCGTGGTAGCGGCGCTGCAGGCGCGAGGTCAGCAGCGCACCATCGCGCGAGGGCAGGCCTTCGGTGGTGGCGAGGCGGCGCTCGGCGTCCTCGGTGCGCTTGGCGAGTTCGTAAGCCATGGTCACAACGGTCTGCAAAGGACGCTATGGAAACATGACCGCGTCTCAATGTCTGAGACATTGCGCTGCGCCGGGGTGAATGGTTCAGTGCCTGCCGGCGTCGCTTGGACAGCTGCCAGCAACGAAATCTGACACCGGCATCCGTATCCTTGGTGGCAGCCCGCTACCAACACGGACGGAGTCGCTGTGGCATTACGTGAATATCAAGGCTTGGCAGTGCTTGCGGGTTTGCTGCTGGCCGCTGCCGGGCAGGCCCAGCAGGCCGCCGTACCTGAACCCGTGGAACCGCCGCCCGCGACAGCGCAGGGGGATGTCACCACGCTGGGCGAGGTGCGCGCCCTCAAGCCTGACGACGAACCGCTGGATCTGTACCGCTTCAAGAATCCGGTGCAGGTGCAGCCGAACCGCTTCAGCCACACCTGGAGCGAGCCCCCGTCGCCCGAGCAGGTCAGCATGAGCGGTGGCTATCTGATGATGGGCATCAACAAGGGGCTGGCCGCCGCCGCCCAGGGCGTGAACAAACTTACTGGCGGACCCGATCAGATCCAGTCCGCGACCGCGCGCCCACCGCCGGAGCTGACCGAGGAAGAGCAGCGTCGCGCGCAGGAGGTGTGTGTGCAGCAGGGTGGGTGCCCGGTGCTGCCGGAGCCCGGCGGAACACCCTGACGGTTACCCCACTCGCACTGTGGGACTCAACGCTGTGCGCGCGTCAGCCTGCTGTCACCCCCCGTCGTCGCTCCAGCCACCACAGCAACCCTGCCGCCAGCAAGAAGGCGAGCAGCCATGGCCACCGTGCGCCCGGCGTCTCGACCACGCCAGCCGATGAAGCGGAGGCGCCGGTGGCCAAGCGCTGGGCAGTCGCGTCGCGCAGCTGCTGCCGATACAGCGGTCGCGCGCTGGCCGGATCGAACACGTAGAACGCGTGGTGGCGTTCGCCCTGCTGCAGCTGATGCCAGCCCGGCTGGTTCGGCCAGTAGCCAGCGCAGCGCTCGGGACCGCTCGCCGGATCAAGCTGCAGGGGGATGAGCGCGCCATCCGGTGCACGCACCTGTGCAGTCACCTGCAGCTGGCACAGCGCCATGCGCTCGCCGGCCCACGGCGTGTGGGTGCCGATGCGTGGCACATCCGCGGCAGGAAGCGGGCGCGCCACGCTGGCCATGACGCTGCTCCACACCTCGGCGTGGCGATCGTCGCGGCCGGCCAGCACCAGTCGATAGCTGTCGGTGATGGGCAGGAGCGCAACGCGGCCGCGTCCGAGAACGCGGTAGCCGCCGACGGCAGCGCCCTTGTCATCGTGCAGCAGGGCGGCTGCATCGGTGGCCTTGAGAGTCAGCTGCTCCAACACTGGCAGCGCAGCCTGATGCGAGGCGGTGTCGGCTTCTTCGACGTAGGCGGTGGTGTCCGACGCGGGCCGCTGGGGGCCACGGCGTGCCTGCAGCAGAGCGGCATCGGCGTCGGCCGGCAGGGTCAGGGGGGCAGCCTGGTTGTTGCCGCTGACGGGCATGCCCCAGCCGCGCAGCGCCTGGCGCGCGCTGTCGCTGAGGGGGCCACTGGTGCGGACGAGCACGCCCAACCCGGCGCGGATCGCCTGCTGCAGTGCGCTGCGTTGCGCGGCCGACAGCCCGGCCAGGCTGCGCTCATCCAGGAGCACCACATCGGTCTCGGCCAAGGTGGCAGCGGTAAGTGCGATCGGTGCATCGCCAAGTGATACGCCACCGCCCGCGTTGGCCTGCGCCTGCACCCGCAGCCCGGCATCGGTGGCCCAGCGGCGCAGGTACTTGAACTCCGGGCCGGGTGCACCGGCCAGCAGCAACAGGCGAGGCGTTGCGGCGGCGGCGGTGTCCACGGGAACGGCAAGCGTATCGATCACATGCTGTTCGGCGTCGAGCAGGCGCAGGCCGAACACGCTCTGTCCGGCAACGCGGGCCACGCCGCTGAGTTGCACCTTCCCTTCGGCATCCGGCGTGGCCCTGTCGATGACCACACCGGCGGGATCCACCAGTTCGGCGCGCGCGCCTGGCACGCCCTGCGTACGCGCGCTCACGGTGAACACCGCACCGGGCGCAGTGACCGCCGGCGGCTGCAGCGCGATCCAGCCCTGCGGCGCGTTGGGCGATTCGATACGCACGCCACGGGGCAGCGCGACATCGCGATCGCGGGCCGACAGGCCATCGCCGATCAGCCGAAGGGAAGTGGCACCCGGATGCTGGCGCAACACGGTGGCCAGGTCGGGTGCTGCGAGGGCGTCTGCCACCTTCGTCGCTTCCGGCAGCGCGACCACGGTCTCGCCCGGCGCCGCCGACCAGCGCACCTGATCGGCCGCGCCAGTCAGCACGGTCAGCTGGCCACCGGCCACGCGCTGCATCGGTGGCACCAGGGTCAGGTAGAGCAGTACGGTCACCATGGCCTGCAACAACAGCAGGGTGGCGAACACGCCGCTTGCCCGCGCCGGTCCACGCCACTGCTGCCAGCACAGACGCGCACTGGCCAGCGCCAGTACGGCGAGCAGCGCGATCAGGATCCAGCGCGGTTCGCTCACGGTGAGGCCTCCAGGGCATCCAGGTAGCGCTGACCCATGGCATCCGGTGCGATGCGACGAGGGACCTGCGGCAGCGGCCGCAGCAGCGCACGCCACAGCTGCGCACGCAGGGCCTGATGGCAGTCGGCGCAGTCCGGGGTGATGCGGAGCTCCTCGATGGCGGCGGCCAGGCCCAGCGGGTCCGGCAGGCGCGCTTCATTGCGCCGCAGCCACTGGGTCAGTGCGTCCAGATCCGGCGCGCTGGCGGGATCGGCAAGCTGCTGCCAGACCTGCACGATGGCCTGGTCGGGTGCCTCCAGCGCACGCAACGGCAACGTGCGGCTGGCCAGGTCGGCGCGCTCGCCGGTCATGCGCCGGCCCTCGTCGATCGGCGGGAGCTCCGGGCCGACCCGCGCCAGGTAGATGCGTTCGGCCTGCTGCACTTCCTTGATGAAACCCAGCGCCTTGTAGGCGTACGGCAGGGCGCGCTCTGGCTGGCCCTGGCGAAGTTCACCCTCGGAAGACCACATCTGGTCCAGCGCGGCCTTCAACGTGGCACGCGTCTTCGGATCGAGCAGGGTGGCCGCCTCGGCGTGGTCATGGGTATGGCCGTACTCGGAGAGGACATCGGTGGCGCTGCCGAACACGGCAGCGGTGCCATCGGTCGGCGCGCCGTGGTCGTGATCGTCGTGCCCGCCCTGCGCCTGGGGCTTGGCAGGGTCGGCATCGTGGCCGTGATCGTCGTCGTGCGCGGCCGGCGGCGTGTCGCTGGTCGGCAGGGCATCGCTGGTCGGCGGTGGCTTGGCCCCGCCTTCGCTTTCCTCGCCGAGGAACTGGCCGTAGCGCAGGCGCAGGATGCGCTGGTCCACGCCGATCGCATCGGCGCGTTTGACGAACTCCTCGGCCGGCAGCTTGCCGCGCAGTTTGATCAGCGCCTCGGCGTCGATGATGATCTGGCGCTGGCTGCGGAAGTACGCCGGCAGGGTTTTCTTGACCATGCCCTCCATGTCGGTGCCCTGGATCTCCGCGGCACTGGGCAGGCGCAGGATCACGCTGCTGCTCTGAGCCGTCTGCGCGGTGGGCGTGTGGGTGTCGCGCACGGTCAACTGGGCGATCACGTCGTTGCCTTCGGTGGCGCCCAGCGCGGCGAGGTCCAGCGTGCGCGCGAAACGCCGCTGCGTCGCCGGTCCGGTGCCGGTCAGGCTGAACGTCTGCTCCCGGAAGGTGATGTTCTCGCCGCTGCCCTGGGCCAACGTGACCTTCAACTGTGCCGTGGCGATCACGCCGTAGTCGTCGGTGGCCTCGAACTGCAGCGGCCACTGACGCTGCCCGGGCGCACCCAGTACAAGACTGCGGTCGGGAGCGATCACACGCACCACCGGGGGGCGATCGGGCACCACATCAAGTCGATACAGGCGGGTGTCGCGCAGGGCAGGCTCGGTGACCACGCGGTACAACGCCGGACGTGTCGCGCTCCACTGCGCGGCCCAGTGGTCGCCGTCGCGTTGCAGCGCGATGCGCTGGCCATCGTGGAACTGCAGCGCAGCGGTCTGCGGTTGCGCCGAGAAGCGCAGCGACCACTGCAGGCGGCTGTCCTGCGGGACCTTGCCATCCAGCGCGCTCTGCACGCGCGCGGGCTGCCCGGTGTAGGAAGGGGCGGTGATCTCCAGCCGGGTGGAACGCAGCTGCGGCGGTTGCGCCGGTGTGGCCGGCGGTGCCGCGGCGCTTGGGAACAGTGGCGCCGCGTTCTGGTCGCGCGGCCAGCCGAAGGCCAGGGCCATGGCCAGCAAGGACATCACCGCCGACGCCAGTACCCAGCGCCACGGCCAGCGGGGCCGCAGCTCGGGCAGGCGCGACTGCAGTGCCGCCTCGACATGCGAGCGCTGGCGCCGCTGCAACGGGTTCAAGGTGTCGGGGGTCGCGAACAGCAGGTCGGCACTGTCCTGCGCCACCGCGTGTTCATCCAGGCGGCGAACCAGCCAGTGGCGATCGAGGCGGCGCGCGCGCCAGGTGGCCAGCCCGACGCCGACCAGCAACGTCAGCAGCAGGATCACGGTGAACGCATTGAACCCCGCGATCCGCCATGCAACGGCACTGAGTGCCAGCGCGATCGGTACCGCGACGACGGCGGTGATCCACCACTGGCGCCGGCGCGCGCGCTGCCAGCCGCGCTGGATGATGGCGTTCATGCCCCTGCTCCACGGCGCGGCGAGGTGGCCACCACCCGTTCCAGCGCGAACAGCAACACGATCAGCGCCAGCAGCCACGGGGTCAGCTCACGCGGCAGCGGACGCGGCGTGGCGCCACCGCGCACTGGCTGCTGTGTCGCCGCGGCTGCGAGCGTGGGCGGGGCGGGTGCGGCGACGACCGCCAGCAACTGGCGCGGGAAGCCGGGATCGCGCAGCACCGGCAGCGCCGTCGGCGTCAGCGGCGAAGTGAAACGCAGCAGGCGACCACTGCCCTCGAGCCGCTGTTCCAGTACCAACGCGCCGTCCGCATCGCGCAAGGCGGGAGTCCAACCCTCCCCAGTAGAACCCGACGCGACCAGCGCGCTGCCGCCCTGGCGCACCCACGCTTGCCAGGCGGCAGGCAGCGGCGCAGCGGCGAGCCACACGCCGATCTGCCCGGCGTCCGGGGCGGTACCGGCACCGCGTGCGGGAGACAACCCCTGGTTGGACCATGCGCGCTGGAACGCGGCCAACACGCGTTGCTCGCCTTCCGCGATCTCGCCACCGACCTGCAGCACAGGCAGTGCCGCCGTGCGCGCGCTGGTCGGTGCCATGAGGATCGGCCGCCAGTTCACGGCACGCGACAGGCGCGGGCGCTCGCCATCCAGCCCGGGCATCGGGTCAGGCACGTACACCGTCAGCGGTGCGCCGGCGGGCAGGCGCTGATCCAGCTCGCGCAGCAGGCTGGCCAGCGGTTGATGGGGCGCCGGCGCGCCGTCGGCCAGCGCAGGGAAGCCAGGCGCGAGCCATCGCCAGTCCCCTTCGGCAATCTGGCCACGCAGCGCCGCTCCGTCCAGACCGGGGGCGACCACCGTGACCGCGTGGGTATCGGCCGCGCCCCCGTGCAGCACCGGCCGCGCCAGCAGCAGGGCCAGCGCGGCAAGCAACAGCAACCGCACCAACAGCAGCGGCCACTCATCGAAACGGACGTTCTGGCGCGGCCGGATCCGGGCCCGCAGCCAGCGCAACGCGGCGAAATCCAGCGGCGCATATTGGTGGCGCCGCGCCAGGTGGATCAACAGCGGCACCAGCCAGGCGGCCAGTGCGAGCAGGCCGAGCGGGAACAGCAGGCTCACGCGCCACCTCCGGCGCCGAGCAGCACACGCAGGGGCTGATCCAGCGGCTGGTCGAGATAGCCGCTGGCGTGCACGATGCCGCTGCTCTGAAGACGCGCCTGCAACGCATGCTGCGCAGCGTCGAAGCGGGCCAGGTAGTCCTCTCGGATCGCACGGCCGTCCCCCAGCAGTTCTTCGCCGGTCTCCGGATCGCGGAAGCGGTGGCCCTGGGTGAACGGGAAATCGCGCTCTTCGGCGGTCAGCAGCTGCAGGTGCAGCACTTCGCGACGGGCGGCCGCCAGCCGTTCCATCAGCACGATGCCGGCCTCGTCGAAACCATCGCCCAGTGCGACCAGCAGATCGCCGGCCTGCACGCGCTCCCAGATCGGCGCCAGCGAGGTCACCGGCGGCCAGCTGCCACTGGCCTGCAGCTGGCGCAGCAGCAGGTGCACGCGGTCACGTTGGCGCGGGCCGTGCCCGGCGGGCACCAGCTGCACGCCGCCGCCGCTGACCACGATCGCGCCGAAGCGGTCGCCCTGCTGCAGGGCCAGTTCCACCAGGCAGGCGGCGGTCGCGCAGGCGTGGTCCAGCCGCGACGCGTCCGGTCGCGCGCGATCACGCTGCCGCGCCGAGGCGGTCGCATCGATCAGCACCCAAGCCGTGATCGGGCTCTCGCGCTCGGATTCGCGTACGAAGAACCGGTCCGAGCGCGCGTAGAGCTTCCAGTCGATCTGGCGCAGCTCATCACCGGGTTCGTAGGCACGGTACTGCGCGAACTCCAGCCCGGCACCGCGGCTGCGGCTGGCGTGCTGCCCGATTCCGTGCGCACCGCGCGCACGGCGTGGCAGCAGCCGCAGCGCCTTGAGGCGGCTGCGGACATCGGCGGGGATCGCGATCGGTGCGTTGCGGCTCACGGCGTGTGGATCACCCCGGGAACGGCACGGCCTGCAGCAGCGCGGCGACCACATCGTCAGCGCTCTTCTGCTCGGCTTCGGCGGCAAACGACAGCAACAGCCGGTGACGCATCACCGGCGCGGCCAGCGCCTGCACGTCCTCGCGGGTCGCGGCAAAGCGGCCCTGCAGCAACGCACGCGCCTTGGCCGCCAGCACCAGCGACTGCCCGGCACGCGGGCCGGCGCCCCACTTGATCCACTGGTTCACCGCCGCCGGCGCATCGCGGCCAGGGCGGCTGGCACGCACCAGGCGCGTGATCCAGGTGAGGACGTCTTCGCTGATGTGGACCTGGCGCACCGCGGCCTGCAGCGCCAGTACCTCCTCGGCGTCCATCACCTTGGGCACGCTGCCATTGGCGCTGCCGGTGGTCTGCAGCAGGATGTCGCGCTCTTCCTGCTCGGTGGGGTAGTCCACCCGCACGTGCAGCAGGAAGCGGTCGAGCTGGGCTTCGGGCAGCGGGTAGGTGCCCGCCTGTTCGATCGGGTTCTGCGTGGCCAGCACGAAGAACGGTGCGGGCAGCGTATAGGTGGTGCCGGCGTAGCTGACGGTGCGCTCCTGCATCGCCTCCAGCAGCGCGGCCTGGGTCTTGGGCGGGGTGCGGTTGAGCTCGTCGGCCAGCAGCAGGTTCGTGAAGATCGGGCCCTTCTGGAAGCGGAAGTGCCGGTGCCCGGTGCCGTGGTCTTCTTCCAGCAGCTCGGTGCCGAGGATGTCGCTGGGCATCAGATCGGGCGTGAACTGCACGCGCCGGAACTGCAGCTCCAGCGCCTGCCCGAGCGAGCGCACCAGCAGGGTCTTGCCCAGCCCGGGCGCGCCTTCGAGCAGGCAGTGGCCGCCGGCCAGCAGGCCGATCAGCAGCTGCTCGACCACCGCGTGCTGGCCGACCACGGCCTGGGCCAGCGCGCCGCGCAGCTGCTGCAGTTTGGGAAGAAGGGCATCAAGGCGGTCGGTCGTCATAAGGCACTCGCAGGATCGGCGTAGAGCCACGCCATGCGTGGCTGAAAAAGCAGGAAGAAGCTCAGCTGTTCAACGCATACATCACGATGTTGACGGCGAAGCGGGTGTTGTCTTCGGCCAGGAAGCGCTTGTTGCGCCAGTCGTAGTCCCACTCGCACCCGTAATCCTTGTTGCTGTAGAGCACACCCAATCGACCATCGATCTGGATGCCTTTGAGGTAATCGTGGACCAGATCATCGCCCCAGCCATTGAGCTCGAACCCGGTGGCCGGTGGGCCCTCGGGGAAGCGGAAGAAGCTGCGGTACAGCGCATGATTGTTCGGGAGCTTGCCCAGCGCCCTGGGCCCGAACAGCTTGGCCATCTGCGCTTCGAAGGAGGTGGCGAACAGGCCGTCGATGTCGTGGTTGCAGTCATCGACGAACACGAAGCCGCCATTGCGCACGTAGCGTACGAAGTTCTGCCGTTCGGCTGCATTGAACTCGACCAGCTTGTGGCCGGCCAGGTAGCAGAACGGCGCCTCCAGCATGCGCGGATCGGACAGCGCGACCACGTGCTCGGTCGGGTCCACGCGCAGGGAGGTGTAATCGATCAGCGAGGTGATCACGTTGGACGGCATGCGCGCATCCACGTCCCAGTCGCCGGAGTCGTACTTGAGGCGGGTGAACCAGAAGTCGTAACGCCCGGCCTGGGCGCGTGCCGGCGCGGGCAATGCCGCGAAGGCGGCACTGCCCAGCATCAGGCGCAGGAACTGTGCGCGGTTCATCGCCACGCACGTTCCCGGGTGTCACCGGCCAGACGAAGAGACGGCCAGTGGCCGTCACGACCGTTCATCAGACCGCGTCGGACAACGAGGTGAAGGTGAAATCGCGCAGCTTCATCGGCGGAATCATCATCACCAGGCTGGACTCGTCACCGGCCACACGCACTGGCTTGCCCAGCTCTTCGATGTTGTTGAGCATGATCACCGGCGACTCATTGAAGCGGAAGTTCTTCACCGGGTGCTTGATCTGGCCGTTCTCGATGTAGAAGGTGCCATCGCGGGTCAGGCCGGTCAGCAGCACGGTCTGCGGATCAACCATGCGGATGTACCAGGTGCGGGTGACCAGGATGCCCTTCTGGGTGCCACGCACCAGTTCGGCGGTGCTCTTGTCGCCACCGGCCATCAGCAGGTTGCCCGGCCGCGCGTTGGCGGTCTTGCCCTGCTTCTGCGCCCAGAAACGCGAGTAGTTGAGGTTGGCGATCCTGCCGTCCTTGATGATGTCCAGCTTTTCGCGCGGCTGGCCTTCGTTGTCCCACGGCAGCACCGCCGCGTCCGGGTGCCACGGGTCGGCCACCATCGTCACACGCGGGTCGTAGACCTGTTCGCCGAGCTTGTTGCCGCCGCCCTTCTTGGAGAGGAAGCTGCGGCCTTCATCGGCCGAGCGCGCATCGAAGAAGTTCATCATGAAGCTGATCAGGCCGGCCGCCGCCGCCGGCTCCAGGATCACCGTGTACTTGCCCGGCTCCAGGGCCTTGGCTTCGGCCGATTCGGTAGCCTTGCGCATGGCGATGCGGATGTCCTGGTCGGCCTTGAAATCGGCCGCGTCCTTCACACTGCGCCCCACCCAGCCCGAGCCACGCCCGTCTTCGGTACGCACCGTGCAGGTGTAGTTGAAATTGGTGCCGCGCTGGTAGCCGAAGTTGCGGTTGCTGTTGGCCGTTGCATAGAAGCTCTGGCCATCTTCCAGGAAGCCGGCGGCGATCAGGCCGTTGCCCCGGCAGGGCGCGATCGAGTCGGCGGCGACCTTGGCGCGGAAGGCCGGGTCGATGGCCGCGGTCGATTCGCTGAAGGTCGGGCTGGCAGTGTAGGTCTGCTTGCCGATGGCCGGCATGAACTCGGGGTTCTCCGGGGCCAGGCGGGCCAGATCTTCGGCACGGCGCACCACGCGTTCCAGCGCGGCGTCGTCGAACTCGTTGATCGAGGCGGTGCCGACGCGCTTGCCGAAGGCGACCGTCACGGCCAGCTCGGTGTTGTCGACGATGCCGCTGGTGGAGACATTGTTCAGTGCGAAACGGATGTTGCCGTCGATCGAGCCGGCCAGCACGGCGGTGCACTCATCGGCCTTGGAGAGCGCGATGACCTTGTCGAGGATGGCCTTGGCCTGGGCTTCGGTGAAGATACTCATGGATTGGGGCTCCTGACCGGTCAGCCGAGGCTGCGCGCGGTGTTGATGACGTTGATGCCGTTGAAGCGCGCGGTGGACGAACCGTGCGAGACCGCCGAGACCTGGCCGGGCTGGCCCTTGCCGTCGAAGAACGAACCGCCCAGGCGGTAGTCGCTTTCATCGGCCACGGCGGTGCAGGCGTTCCAGAACTCCGGCGTGCGGATCTGGTAGGCCACGTCCTCGAGCATGCGGGTGATCTGGCCGTTCTTGATTTCATAGAACAGCTGGCCACCGAACTGCGCGTTGTAGCGCTGCTGATCGATGGAGAACGAGCCGTCGCCGATGATGTAGATGCCGTTCTCGACGTCCTTGATCATGTCGGCCACGCTCAGTTTGGTCTTGCCCGGCGCCATCGAGACATTGGCCATGCGCTGGAACTGCACGCTGGACCAGGAATCGGCGTAGCAGCAGCCGTCGGACTCGGTCTTGCCCAGGATATGGGCCTGGTCGCGGATGGTCTGGTAATCCACCAGCTTGCCTTCGCTGATCAGATCCCAGCGCTTGGTCTTGACGCCCTCATCGTCGTAGCCGACCGCACCGAGGCTGCCCGGCTGGGTCTTGTCGGCGAAGATGTTGACCTTGTCGCTGCCGTACTGGAAATGCTGCTCGCGCTTGTCCAGCGTGGCGAAGCTGGTGCCGGCGTAGTTGGCTTCGTAGCCGAGCACGCGGTCCAGCTCCAGCGGGTGGCCGACCGACTCGTGGATGGTCAGCCAGGTGTGCGACGGATCCAGGATCAGGTCGTACTTGCCCGGCTTCACCGACGGTGCCTTGAGCTTTTCCTGCGCCTGCTTGGCCGCGGCGATCGCATCGGCCTTCATGTCATAGGAGTTGCGGTAGTTGACCACGCCGTTGGGCGAGACCGCCTTGCCGGTGCCGACGCCATCAAGGTACTCGTAGCCCAGGCCCATCGGCGAGGACAGCCCGGAGCGGGTGCGGAACTTGCCGGTGCTCTTGTCGATCGCGGTGACCGTCATCGGTGCCCAGATGCGGTGCACATCCTGGTCGATGTAGGAGCCATCGGTGGAGGCGAAGTACTTCTGCTCGTTGACCAGGAACAGCATCGAGTTGACGAAGCTGGCGCCGGCGCCCATCGCGCCTGCATTGACGTCCAGCAGCAGCTCGACCTTCTCCTTGATCGGCACGTCCATCGCGTTCTTGCGGATCGGGGTGCGCCAGGACACTTCGCCCACGCCGGGCGCGGCCGCCAGCTGCACCGGGGCGGTCTGCACGCCGGCGTTGGCCTTGGCGATCGCAGCGGCCTGCTGCGCGGCACGCGCCACATCGGTGGTGCCGAGCTGGTTGGTGGCGGCAAAGCCCCAGGCGCCGTTGACGATCACGCGGATGCCCACACCGGTCGATTCGGTGTTCACCACGTTCTGCACCTTGTCCTCTCGGGTGATCACGTACTGGCGCAGGTAGCGGCCGA
This sequence comes from Stenotrophomonas sp. PS02301, assembly GCF_029959485.1. Taxonomy (NCBI): domain Bacteria; kingdom Pseudomonadati; phylum Pseudomonadota; class Gammaproteobacteria; order Lysobacterales; family Lysobacteraceae; genus Stenotrophomonas; species Stenotrophomonas sp. PS02301. Next base: position 5,297 of record NZ_JASCOO010000048.1, on the reverse strand, counting down.
TACGCACATCGCAGTAGGTCGCACCGGCCTGCCGCGCGGCGGCCAGGGCGGCATCGGCCAGGCGCTTTTTCAGCGCCGGATCGAGTGCGCTCTGCAGTTGCTCGGCGGCAATGACCTTGCCGAAGAACGACGGCACGATCAGTCCGCCAGCGGTAAGCCCGGTCAGGGCGAGAAAGTCACGTCTTTGCAAGGCAGCTCTCCACGTCGGTGTGGGGGTGGCAGGGAAACAGCGACATCAGGGCGACCGCCGCGGCGGCACAGCCGATTCTTGCGGCCGTACGGGCGCCGCGGTAGTGACATTCGGCATGGAGCGGGGACAGGCTCATCCCAGGCTGCGTGCGGTATTGATGATGTTGATGCCATCGAAGCGCGTGGTCGATGAGCCATGCGAGACCGCCGAGACCTGGCCCGGCTGACCCTTGCCATCGAAGAACGAACCACCGAAGCGGAAATCGCGCTCGTCGCAGATCGCGCTGCAGGCGTTCCAGAACTCCGGCGTGCGGATCTGGTAGGCGGCGTCCTCGACCATGCCGGTGATCTCACCGTTCTTGATCTGGTAGTACAGCTGGCCACCGAACTGCGCGTTGAAGCGCTGCTGGTCGATCGAATAGGAGCCACGGCCGTGGATGTAGATGCCGTTCTCCACGTTCTTGATCATGTCGGCCACGCTCAGCGGCGCCTTGCCCGGCGCCAGCGACACGTTGGCCATGCGCTGGAACTGCACGCTGGACCACGAATCGGCGTAGCTGCAGCCGTGGCTCTCCTTCTCGCCAAGAATATGCACCTCGTCGCGGGTGGCCTGGTAGTTCACCAGGATGCCGTCCTTGACCAGGTCCCAGCGCTTGGTTTTCACGCCTTCATCGTCGTAGCCCACCGCGCCCAGGCCGCCCGGGGCGGTCTTGTCGGCGAAGAAGTTGACGATGTCGCTGCCCCAGCGGAAGCCCGCATCGCGCTTGTCCAGCGTGGCGAAGCTGGTACCGGCGTAGTTGGCCTCGTAGCCGAGCACGCGGTCCAGCTCCAGCGGGTGGCCGACGTTCTCGTGGATGGTGAGGAACAGGTTGGATGGATCCAGCACCAGGTCGTACTTGCCCGGCTTGACCGACGGCGCTTTGAGCTTCTCCCGCGCCTGGCGGGCCGCGGCGATCGCATCCTCCAGCGGATCGTAGGAATCACGGTAGGCGACCACGCCGCCCGGCAACGCGATCTTGCCGCGCGCGTCGCCATCGAGGAACTCGTAGCCCATGCCCATCGGCGAGGACAGCCCGGCGCGGGTGCGGAACTTGCCGCTGGTCTTGTCGATGGCGGTCGCGGTGAAGGGCAGCCAGATGCGGTGCACGTCCTGGTCGATGAAGGAGCCATCGCTGGAGGCGGAGAACTTCTGCTCGTTGACCAGGAACAGGGTGGAGTTGATGAAGTCGGCCCCGGCATTGAGCGCAGCCGCGTTCAGCGACAGCAGCATGTCGACCTTGTCCTTGAGCGGCACCGCCATCGCGTTCTTGCGGATCGGGGTCTTCCAGCTCACGTCACCCACGCCGGTGACCGGCGCCAGCTGCACCGGACGGGTCTGGATGCCGGCGTTGGCGCGGGCGATCGCTGCGGCCTGCTCGACCGTGGCCAGCACCGCGGCCGGGGTCTGCTGGTGGGTGGCGGCAAAGCCCCAGGCACCGTTGACGATCACCCGGATGCCGATGCCCGAGGATTCGCTGTTGGTGACGTTCTGGACGTTGGCCTCGCGGGTGATGACCGCCTGGTTGAGGTAACGGCCGATACGCACGTCGCAGTAGCTGGCACCGGCGCGCTTGGCGGCGGCGAGCGCGGCCTCGGCCAGCGCCTTGCGGCGGCCCACATCACCCGGCTCGAGCAGCTGCTCGGCGGCGATCAGCCGGCCATGCGGCAGTACCAGGCCCGCCAGGCCCATTCCAGACAGCGCTAGAAACTCACGACGTTGCACAGCTCGCATCCCCCAAGGACGGCCGACGGCACGCAGGCCGCCGACATTGGACAAGTCTTCGACTTTCGGTGGCATCGCGTAGTGGCACAAGTGACTGCGGTCATGGTTGGATGGACATCGATTCCCTGCCGATGTGACATTCCGATGAGCCAGATACGCTGGTCCGAGGCCTGCGACCGCAACCGCGCGCCGATCCTGGCGGTGCTGCAGCGCCACCTCGCCGCCCGCCACCGGGTGCTGGAGATCGGCAGCGGCACCGGCCAGCACGCCGAGGACTTCGCAGCGGCCCTGCCGCACCTGCAGTGGCAGGCCAGCGACCATCCGGACCACCTGCCCGGCATCGCCGAGCGGCTGCAGGCGGCCGGCCTGCCCAATACGCCGGCGCCGTGGCCGCTGCAGGCGGCGCTGTCGCCCACGCCCGGGCTGGGCCCGCTGCCGGCGGCGCCATTGGCCTTCGATGCGGTGTTCAGCGCCAATACCCTGCACATCATGAGCTGGGCGCACGTGCAGGCGTTGTTCGCCGGGTTGCCTGCCGTGATGGCCGCGGACGCCGTGCTGTGCGTCTACGGCCCGTTCAACGCCCACGGTGCCTACAGCAGCGACAGCAATCGCCAGTTCGATGCGTGGCTGAAGGCGCGCGATCCGGCCTCGGGCATCCGCGATGCCGAAGCGGTGGATGCACTGGCGGCCGGGGTGGGCCTGCAGCTGGCCGAGGACGTGGCGATGCCGGCCAACAACCGCCTGCGGGTCTGGCGGCGCGCCGGGTAGATCCGACCGTTGGTCGGCCGCGCTTGGTGCCGGGCGTGCGCTGCGGTTAGGATCAGGAGGGGAGGTTGTTGTGACAACCTGGGGGAGTTTGCATGGCAGTTGCAAGACAGATGCTGGCCGGCGTGATGCTGGCCATGGGGGCTTGTGTGTTCAACGTGTCGGCGCAATCGCTGCCGGCGGTGCAGGAGTTCTACTTCGACAATGACCTGGCCGCCGCCCCGATGGTGGTGGTGCAGGGAGAGGGTGGGGATCTCGTCGACCAATTGATGAAACACCGCGAGCGCGGCCGCAAGACGCTGGAGGCCACCGTGCAGCTGGCGGGCGTAGCGATCGCGCAGGGCCGGCCGGAACTGGGGCGCAGTCTTTACGAACAGGCCGCCACGACCGCGTCGGCCAGTTCGGTGCTGGGCCGTTCCGTGCGTTGGAACTATGGCTGGGACCTGTTCCGCCTCGGCGAGACCGACGCTGCACTGGCCCAGTGGACGGCGGCCCAGAACACGCTGCGTGGGAATCCCGGGTGGGTGCCGCCCACCTTCGCACTGGCCCTGTGGACGCTGGGCCGCAAGGCCGAAGCCGTGCAGTGGTATGCCGCAGCCGTGCGCACCGAGCCACAGCAGTGGAGCGGAACGGATCGCTATGCCGAACTGCTGCCTGGCTGGCGCGACAGCGAACGCAGTACGCTGGCCGAGATCCAGCGGGCCTGGGCGGAGAAGCCGCCCGCCTGGCCGTGATCGGGTCGGGCGGGCCCGCACATACGGGCCTGCCCCTTGGCGAGGCCGCCGTACCCTCCCGTTTCGACCATGGTCGGGGCGGCGGCCACTGCCGGATCGGCTAGGCTGTCGCGATGGCGTTCGATGCATTCGCTCTCATCCTGACCATGCTTGGCCTGGGCATGCTGTTCTCGCGTCTGCGCGCGCTGCCGGACAACACTGCCGATGTGCTCAACCGCATCGTGCTGTACGTCTGCCTGCCGGCGGCGGTGCTGATCTACGTCCCACGGCTGCATCTGGATATCAGCCTGATCGGGCTGGTCGCCACGCCGTGGCTGTTGATGCTGTGTACGCTCGCCGCGGTGAGCCTGGCTACGCGCGTCTTCGGCTTCGCCCGCGACGTGCATGCGGTGCTGTTGATCTGCGTGGCGCTGGCCAATTCCAGTTTCATCGGCTACCCGATGGTGCGCGCGCTGCTCGGTGATCACGCGCTGCCCTATGCGGTGGTCTATGACCAGTTCGGCACCTTTGTGCTGCTGTCCACGTTCGGCTTGTATGTGATCGCGCGCTACAGCGGCGACACCCCGCCTACCGCCGCACAGATCCTGCTGCGGATCGCGAAGTTCCCGCCGCTGTGGGCGTTGCTGTTCGCGTTGACCCTGATGCCTGAGCAGCCACCGGGCTGGATCGGCACCGGGCTGAAGCAGCTGGCCGATGCGATGCTGCCGCTGGTGATCCTGGCGGTGGGTTTCTCCATCCAGCTGCGCCTGCCACTGGATGAGCTCAGGCCACTGGGCATCGGGTTGCTGCTGAAGCTGCTGGTGATGCCGGCACTGGCGCTGCCGATCTCCTGGGCGTTCGGCCTGCACGGCACGATGCTGCAGGCCAATGTGCTGGAGTCGGCGATGCCGACCATGATCACCGCCGCCGCACTGGCGATGTCCCATCGCCTGGCCCCGCGCCTGGCCGCCGCGCTGGTTGGCTACGGCATCCTGCTGTCGCTGGTGACGCTGCCGGCGTGGGTGTGGGTCTTGCAGCACCTGCCGGCGTAGCGCCCCGGCGTCACACGTCCGCGCTGACGGTGCGCCCCCGTGCCCACTCGCGCAGCGCAGTGACCTGTTCGGCCATCAGCACCGATAGCGGCCGGCTGCCGCGGATCTCCTGCATCAACAGTTCGGTATCCAGCACACGCGATTCGGCATGCGCGGCGTACAGCCCCGACACCACCGCCTGTTCGATCTCCGCACCGGAGAAGCCATCCGCCGCGGCCGCCAGCGCGGGCAGTGCGAAGTCGTCCGCATTGAGCTGGCGCTTGCCCAGATGCAGGCGCAGCAGTTCGACCCGGGTGTTGGCGTCGGGCAGATCGACGAAGAAGATCTCGTCGAAACGGCCCTTGCGCAGCAGCTCGGCCGGCAGTTCATGCACCTGGTTGGCGGTGGCGACGATGAATACCGTGCTCTTGCGCTCGGCCAGCCAGGTCAGCAGGTGGCCGAGCACCCGGCGCGACACGCCGCCATCTTCGCCGCCACTGGCCAGGCCTTTCTCGATCTCGTCGATCCACAGCACGCAGGGGGCCAGCTGCTCGGCCGAGGCGAGCGCGTCGCGCAGGTTCTTCTCGGTCTCGCCGTGGTACTTGTCGTACAGGCTGCCGAAGTCCAACCGCAGCAGCGGTACGCCGAAACCGGCCGCCGTTGCCTTGGCCAGCATTGATTTGCCGCAGCCCTGCACGCCGAGCAGCAGCATGCCCTTGGGCGGGTCCAGGCCGGCCGGGCCCGCGCCGCCGAGGAACACCGGCCGGCGCGGGGTGGCCCAGCGCGTGAGCCCGGTGGGGCCCGCCCCAACGGGCAAGCGGGGGGGGTGGTTCTAGT
>NZ_JASCOO010000047.1:0-32347 GCF_029959485.1 Stenotrophomonas sp. PS02301 | reverse complement strand
AGCCCGCGTTACATGCTCGGCGTTCGTTACAGGTTCTGACGTGTGGGGGGGCCGCTGCCCGGGCAGCGGCACCCGTTCAAGGGTCCTGATGGGGTGGGAAGAACACCATGCCGCGTTACGAAATGCTCAACAACATCGCCCACCGCGATCTGCGCGTGGCCACCGATTTCGGGCCCGCGTTCGGCGATGCGGTCGGCATGGTGCCGGCCTACCCGAGCGAGTTCGCCGAACTGCAGCGGGAATATCCCATTTTCCTTCGCAAGGACGCCGCCACGGGCCAGTGGCAGTCCGTGGTGCTGCTCGGGTTCGAGCAGCACGAGAATCTGTTCCTGCAGGACGGCCGATGGAATGCGTCCTACCTGCCCGGTGCGGCGGCCAAGGGGCCGTTCCTGATCGGCTTCCAGGAGAACCAGATCGATGGCACGCTCACCCAGGAAGCGGTGCTGCACGTGGATCTGGATCACCCGCGCGTGACGGCGATGCAGGGCGAGCCGGTATTCCTGCCGCAGGGGGGCAACACACCTTATCTGGACCACATCGCAGGCGTGCTGCGTGGTATCCACGAGGGACACGCCTTCGGGGCGGCGATGTTTGCCGAGCTGGATGCGAAAGACCTCATTCAACCGATCACGCTCGACGTGCAGGTTGCCCAGGAGCATCGGGTCGGTGTCAACGGCCTGCACGCCATCGACCGTGACCGGCTTGCCCAGCTGGACGGTCCGGCGCTGGCCGAACTCAATCGCGCCGGCTACCTGGAAGGTGCGTACCTGATGCTGGCGTCGCTGCACAACATGCGTCGCCTGATCGCGGAGAAACAGAAACGTCTGCGTCTGCAGGATGCCGCCGCGGCGGCGGGCAGGAACTGACCGGTGCTGGACGGCACTGCCATGCGGACACTGGAAGGCCTCGCGCCTGGCGCGCTTCCGCTGGAGGCGCTGGTGGATGCCGGCGAGCCGGTGGTGCTGCGCGGCATCGCGCGCGACTGGCCGATGGTGCAGGCAGGATTGCGCTCCACGCAGGCGGCACTGGGCTATCTGCGCGGCTTCGAGGCAGGTGTGCCGGTCCCGTATTCCTTCGGCGGGCCGGAGATCGAGGGGCGCCCGTTCTATAACGAGGATTTCACCCGGTTGAACGTCGAGGTCCGGCGTGGATTGTTGACGCAGGTGCTGGACGACATTGAAGCCACCCTCGAGGCACCGCGGCCGCCCACCTACTATGTCGCCTCCCTGCTGATCGAGCGGGCACTGCCGGGCTTCGCGCAGCACAACGATGCCGGCCTGGCCGGGCAGGGCATCGACGCTTCAGCGAGCATCTGGATCGGCAACCGGGTAACCGCTTCCTGCCATTTCGACACGCCCGACAACCTGGCGTGCTGCGCCGTGGGCCGGCGCCGGTTCACGTTGTTTCCGCCGGAGCAGATCGACAACCTGTACCCGGGCCCGCTGGACCCCACGCCGGGGGGGCAGGTGGTCAGCGTGGTGGATATCGACCGCCCGGACTTCGCGCGCCACCCCCGGTTCCGTGATGCATTGGCAAGCGCACAGACCGCCGTGCTGGAACCGGGTGATGCGATCTTCATTCCGAGCCTGTGGTGGCACCACGTGCGCAGCCTCGCCCCGTTCAATGTGCTGGTGAACTACTGGTGGCGCAGTTCGCCGGCCTTCCTGTCCTCGCCGCTGCCGGCACTCCATCACGCGATGTGGGCGGTGCGCGATCTGCCCCCGCGCGAGAAGCAGGCCTGGGCAACGATCTTCGAGTACTACGTCTTCGGCCCGGGTGAGCGTGCAGGGCAACACCTGCCCGACGCCTCCCGGGGCGCGCTGGCACCGTTCGACGAGACGCAGGCGCGCCGCATGCGCGCGCAGCTGCTGGCTCGACTCAACCGCTGATGGGAGCACCGCATTGAACGTGGCGAACACAACGCAGGGACGGATCCGCAAGATCGTCATCGCCGGTGGCGGCACCGCTGGCTGGCTGGCCGGCTGTGCGCTGGCGCACCAGTTCCGCGACCAGCTGGACATCACCCTGGTGGAGTCCGAGCAGATCGGTACGGTGGGTGTCGGCGAGTCGACCGTGCCCCCCATCCGCACGTTCCACCGTTTTCTGCAGATCGATGAGCAGGAGTTCCTGCAGGCCGTCGCCGGCACGTTCAAGCTCTCGATCTCGTTCGAGAACTGGCGTCGCCCCGGGGAGCGTTTCATCCATCCGTTCGGCACGATCGGGCAGGGGACCTGGGCCACGCCGTTCCACCATTTCTGGCTGGACAGCCTGCGCCGCGGGATGCCATCGGACCTGGGCGATTTCTGCCTGGAAAGCGCGGCCTCGCGGCAAGACCGGTTCTCGCTGCAGACCCAGCCCCAGGTCAACTACGCCTATCACTTCGACGCCGGGCTCTACGCGAAATTCCTGCGCCGCAAAGCCGAAGGCCACGGGCTGCGACGTGTGGAAGGCAAGATCCGCGAGGTCCGCCAACATGCCCACGACGGCGCCGTTCAATCGCTGGTGCTGGAAGACGGACAGGTCATCGAGGGCGACCTGTTCATCGACTGCACGGGCTTCCGCGGCCTGTTGACCGAGCAGACCCTGCATACCGGCTATGAGGACTGGCACGAATGGTTGCCCAGTGATCGTGCCGTTGCGGTGCAGACCGCGTCGGTCGGATCGCCGGTTCCGTATACCCGCGCCATCGCGCACGAAGCCGGGTGGCGGTGGCATATCGCGCTTCAGCACCGGGTCGGCTGCGGGCTGGTGTTCTCCAGCCGCCACATGTCCGATGACGAGGCGCACGCCAAGCTGCTGCGCGACGTTGACGGCCCGCCCCTGCGCGACCCCTGGCTGGTGCCGTTCCGCAGCGGAAGGCGGTTGAAGGCCTGGAACAAGAACGTGGTGGCACTCGGGCTTGCCAGTGGTTTCATCGAGCCGCTGGAATCGACCAGCATCCACCTGACCATCAGCGCGGTGGTACGCCTGATCCAGCTGTTCCCGTCCGACGGCATCAGCCCGGCACTGGTGGACCTGTACAACGAGGTCAGCCGGCAGGAGATGGAGCACGTGCGCGACTTCATTATCCTGCACTACCACGCCAACCAGCGCGACGAGCCGATGTGGAAGGCCTGTCGTGAGATGGAACTGCCCGAATCGCTTGCGGTCCGGCTGCGTGCCTGGCGCGAACGTGCGCATGCCTGGCAGGACCCCGGCGAGCTGTTCCGGGTCGACTCCTGGACGAGCGTGCTGATGGGGCAGGGGATCCAGCCGGGACCTGTGCATCCGCTTGCAGCCGCCATCGGGGACGCGGACCTGCGCACGCTGTTGATGCGGATCCGCCAGCCGGTGGAGCAGGCGCTCGCGACGATGCCGTCGCAGGCAGCGTTCATCGAACGCTACTGCAAAGCGGCGCAGGACGTATGGCCGCGGGCCTCCGCCTTGGCATAGCACAGAGGCACGCTGTTGCCCGGAAATGGTAGCGCTACCTTCAAACACCCACGGGATGGAATACATGGATCTGGTTGCCGGAATCGATGCAGGTACGCAGAGTCTGAAAGTCGTGGTGTACGACCCTGCCGGGCGGCATCTCATTGCCAGCGCCAGCGCGCCCCTGGAACTGATCTCCACTGCCGATGGCAGCCGTGAACAGGACCCGGCAGCGTGGGTCGCAGCCCTTCAGGCCTGCTTCCGTGCGATCGATTCCAAGATCAGGTCGCGCATCTGCGCGCTGGCGGTCTCGGGCCAACAGCACGGCTTCGTACCCGTCGACGCCGCCGGGCAGGTCCTGGCACCGGCCAAACTGTGGTGCGACACCAGCACCTCGGCCGAGTGCGTGCAGATCATGGAGGCGGTCGGCGGAACAGCGCGCACCATCGCGCTCGCCGGCAACCCCGTCCTTACCGGTTACACCGCGTCCAAACTGCCCTGGACGAAGACGCACCGGCCCGACGCCTACGCCCGGCTCGCTACGATCCAGCTGCCGCACGACTATCTCAACCTCATGCTGACCGGCCAGCGCTTCTGCGAATACGGGGATGCGTCGGGCACGGGCTGGCTGGACGTGCGCACCCGCACGTGGTCGGCCGAGTTGCTGCGTGCGACCGATCCGGAGCGTGACCTTGCGCTCTGCCTGCCGCGCATCGCCGCGCCCGACGAGCTGTTCGACATCGATCCGGCCGCGGCGGCCAGACTGGGGCTGCCTAACACCGTGAAGGTGGCCGTTGGGGGCGGTGACAACATGATGGCGGCCATCGGTACCGGCTGCGTTGCACCGGGCCGCCTGGCGATGAGCCTGGGCACCTCGGGCACCCTGTTTGCCTACTCCGACACGCCCGTGGTCGATCCCGACGGGGCGTGGGCCGCGTTCTGCTCCTCCACCGGCGGCTGGCTGCCCCTGATCTGCACGATGAACTGCACGGTGGTGACCGAACAGGTCGCCGACGCCTTCGGCTTCAGCACCCGCTACGGCGATGGCCACCTGCGCGCCACGTCGCCCGGCGCCGACGGCCTGGTGATGCTGCCGTTCCTCAACGGCGAGCGCACGCCGGATCTGCCGCTCGGCAAGGGCGTGCTGGCGGGGCTGGACACCACCAACATGACCCCGGCGCATTTCTATCGCGCGGCCATGGAAGGGGCGACGTACAGCCTGAAGTACGGCTTCGATGCCTTCGTGGGCGCCGGCATGTCGTTCGAGCGCATCGTGCTGACCGGCGGTGGCAGCAACAGCACCGAGTGGCGGCAACTGGTGGCCGATGTATTCGGCCTGCCGGTGGATGTGCCGATCCACGCCGAAGGCGCGGCGTTCGGCGCCGCATTGCAGGCCCTGTGGGCCTTCGGCAAGGCACGCGGTGATGCCACCTCCATCGCCGCTATCGCTGACCAGCATGTCGCGCTCGCGCCGCAGCTGTCCGCGCGCCCGGATCCGGCGCGCGCCCAGGCCTATGCCACCGCGTATGCACGTTTCCTGCGTCATCTCGACGCCCTCACGCCGCTGTATCGCGGCTGATCCCCCTTTCCGCGACCCCTCGCACAACGACAGGACGAGCCACCATGAGCACGCAGCCCTTCATCGGCGCCAAGGAATACTTCCCCGGCATCGGCCGCATCCCCTTCGAAGGCCGGGACTCGGACAACCCGCTCGCCTTCAAGGTCTATGACGCCCACAAGATCATCGGCGGCAAGACCATGCAGGAGCACCTGCGCTTTGCGGTCTGCTACTGGCACACCTTCTGCAACGCCGGGCATGATCCGTTTGGTCCAGGCACCCGCCATTTCCCTTGGGAAGCCAGCTCGCCGATGGCGACCGCCGAGGCCAAGGTGGATGCGGCCTTCGAGTTCTTCACCAAGCTGGGCGTGCCGTACTGGTGCTTCCACGACATCGACCTGGCGCCGGATGCCGACGATGTCGGCGTGTACGAAAGGAACCTCAAGCACATGGTGGGCCTGGCCAAAGCGCGCCAGGACGCCACTGGAATGAAACTGCTGTGGGGCACCGCCAATCTGTTCTCGCACCCGCGCTACATGAACGGTGCCTCGACCAATCCCGATTTCGCGGTGGTGGCGCGTGCGGCGGTGCAGGTGAAGGCGGCCCTGGAGGCAACGGTTGAACTGGGTGGCGAGCATTACGTGTTCTGGGGTGGCCGCGAAGGCTACGCCTCGCTCGTGAACACGCAGATGAAGCGCGAGGTCGACCACCTCGCACGGTTCCTCACCATGGCGCGGGACTACGGCCGCAGCATCGGCCTGAAGGGGAACTTCCTGATCGAGCCCAAGCCGATGGAGCCGATGAAGCACCAGTACGATTTCGACAGTGCGACCGTGGCGGGCTTCCTCAAGACGCATGGCCTGGACAAGGACTTCAAGCTCAACATCGAGGCGAACCACGCCACGCTCTCCGGCCACACGTTCGAACACGATCTGCAGGTCGCCTCGGACAGCGGCCTGCTGGGCAGCATCGACGCCAACCGCGGCAATGCCGAGAACGGCTGGGATACCGACCAGTTCCCGAGCGACCTGTACGACACCGTGGGCGCCATGCTGGTGGTGCTGCGGCAGGGTGGGCTGGAGGGCGGATTGAACTTTGACGCCAAGGTCCGCCGTGAATCGACCGACCTGGACGATCTGTTCATTGCCCATATCGGCGGCATGGATGCGTTCGCCCGCGGGCTGGAAGTCGCCCACGCCCTGCTGCATGAATCGCCGTGGGAGCAGTGGCGCAAGGAGCGTTATGCCAGCTTCGACAGCGGTGCCGGCAAGGAGTTTGAGCGCGGCGGGCTCAGCCTCATCGATCTGGCCGCGCTGGGTGCCAAGGGTGGCGAGCCCCGGCAGATCAGCGGCAAGCAGGAACGCTACGAAAACCTGATCAACCAGTACCTGCTGCGCTGAGCGCGGCGGCAAGGAGAGCACCATGATCCACCACCACCCCACGTGCCGCACCGGTTTTCTGGTGTCGGTGCTGCTGCTTGCGCTTGCCGCCTGCAAGGGCGAGGACAAGGCCGCGGCACCTCCCCAGGCCCAGGCCCCGGCCAACCCATGGCCGGCGGTGACCTGGCCGCTGCCGCCCGATGCCGCACTGGAAAAGCGGATCACCGACCTCATGGACACCATGACGGTGGAGGAAAAGGTGGGCCAGCTGGTGCAGGGGGATATTGCCAGCATCACGCCGGAGGACCTGCGCCGGTACCGGCTGGGCTCGGTGCTGGCCGGGGGCAACTCCGACCCCGGCGGCCACTACGATGCCTCGCCTGCCGAATGGCTGGCGCTGGCCGATGCGTTCCATGCCGCTTCGATGGATACCTCGCAGGGCGGCAAGGCGATTCCGGTGCTGTTCGGTATCGACGCGGTGCACGGCCAGAGCAACATCATCGGCGCGACCCTGTTCCCGCACAACATCGGCCTGGGCGCGACCCGCAACCCGGAACTGCTGCGCCGCATCGGTGAGATCACCGCCCTGGAAACCCGCGCGACCGGGATGGAGTGGGCGTTCGCGCCCACCGTGGCGGTACCGCAGGACGATCGCTGGGGACGTACCTACGAAGGGTATTCCGAATCGCCCGAGGTGGTGGCCAGCTATGCCGGTGCGATGGTCGAGGGCCTGCAGGGCAAGGTGGGCTCGCCAGCCTTCCTTGACGGCCGTCATGTCATCGCCTCGGTCAAACACTTCCTCGGTGACGGCGGCACCACCGATGGCAAGGACCAGGGCGATATCCGGATCAGCGAGGCCGAGCTGGTCCGCATCCATGCCGCCGGCTACCCGCCAGCGATCGCGGCTGGCGCACAGACGGTCATGGCCTCGTTCAACAGCGTCAACGGCGAAAAGATGCACGGGCACACCGGGTACCTGACGGACGCGCTGAAGGGCCGCATGAATTTCGGTGGTTTCGTGGTGGGCGACTGGAATGGCCACGGGCAGGTCAAAGGCTGCACCACCACCGATTGCCCGGCCACCATCAACGCCGGCCTGGACATGGCCATGGCGTCGGACAGCTGGAAGGGCTTCTACGAAACCACACTGGCGGCGGTCAAGGCCGGCACCATCACCCAGGAGCGCCTGGATGACGCCGTGCGCCGGATCCTGCGGGTCAAGGTGAGACTCGGCTTGTTCGAAGCGGGCAAACCGTCGTCGCGCGCGGTCGGCGGCCAGTTCGCGCTGATCGGTGCGCCGGCGCATCGCGAGGTTGCACGCCAGGCGGTGCGCGAATCGCTGGTACTGCTGAAAAACCAGGGCGGCGTACTGCCGCTGTCGCCGAAGCAACGCATCCTGGTGGCCGGCGATGGCGCCAACGATGTCGGCAAGCAGTCCGGCGGCTGGACGCTGAACTGGCAGGGCACCGGCACCACCCGCAACGACTTCCCGAATGCCGATACGATTTACGAAGGCATTGCACAGCAGGCGAAGGCCGCCGGCGGCGAGGCGCTGTTTGCGGTGGATGGCAGATACACGACGAAGCCGGATGTGGCCGTGGTGGTGTTCGGCGAGAACCCCTATGCCGAGTTCCAGGGCGATCTGCCCACGCTGGCGTACAAGCCGGGAGATGACACGGATCTTGCGCTGCTCAAGCGGCTCAAGGCCGACGGCATTCCGGTGGTGGCGGTGTTCCTCAGCGGGCGCCCACTGTGGGTGAACCGTGAGATCAACGCCGCCGATGCCTTCGTGGCGGCATGGCTGCCCGGCTCGGAAGGCGCCGGTATTGCCGATGTGCTGCTGCGCAGACCGGACGGCAGCGTGCAGCACGACTTCAAGGGAAAGCTGAGCTTCAGCTGGCCGCGTACGGCAACGCAGTACGCCAACAATGTCGGGCAGAAGGACTACAACCCGCAGTTCGCCTTCGGCTTCGGCCTGACCTATGCCGACAATGGCGATCTGGCCGCGCTGCCGGAAGCGTCGGGCGTCACCGGCAACGAAGGGGCGGCCGGTGTGTTCTTTGCGCGCGGGGATGCCGGCTCCGGCATGGCCCTGCGGCTGGAGGACAGCACAGGGCAGGGGGTGACCGTCACCCAGGTGCCCGAATCGCTCGAGGGCGATCTACTGAAGGTCACCGGCGTGGATCACCTGGCGCAGGAAGATGGCCGTCGGCTTGCGTGGTCGGGCAAGGGGGAGGCGATCGTCGCGCTGCAATCGCACACGCCGCTGGACCTGCAGCGCGAGAGCAACGGCGATCTGATGCTGTTGACCACGCTGCGCGTTGACGCCGCCCCGCATGGCGAGGCCTGGTTGGCGGTCGGTTGCGGCACGGGCTGCACGGCGCGCATTGCGATCGGACCGGCCCTGGCGAGCCTGCCCGCAGGCAAATGGACGCGCGTGGGGGTGCCGTTGAAATGCCTGGCGGCGGCCGGCGCGGAGGTCGGCAAGCTGGATCGCCCCTGGTCGCTGGCAACGTCGGGAACCATGACCGTCTCGGTGTCACGCGTCGCGCTGGGTGCCTTGAATGAAGCCGAGACCACCATCGCATGCCCGGGCGCGTGACAATGCGCCCTGCGTCATCGGCGCTTGGGTGGGCTCGCGACCGAATCGCGCATCACCAGCCGGTGTGGCACGACGTGGTCGGTCAACACGCGGCTATCGTCCGTCCTGCGGCGGATGGTGCGCAGCAGGATATCGATGGCAGCATCGGCCATCGAGGCGATCGGCTGATGAATGGTGGTGAGTTCCGGCCAGACGGTGGTTGCGGCCGAGGTGTCATCGAAGCCCACCACCGACAGGTCGCGCGGCACCTCCAGGCCGCGGCGGTGTGCGACGGAGATCACCGCCGCGCCCATGTCGTCGTTGCTGGCGAAGATCGCGGTCGGCGGCCGGCGGTGGGACAGCAGCTTCTCGGTCGCGGCAAGCCCCGAACGGTAGGTGTAGTCCCCCTGCTGGATGAGGCCGGGTTCCACCTGCAGGCCTGCGTCATGCAGGGCGCTGACAAACCCATCGTAGCGCCGCGCGCTCGCGCTGAGATCGGTGCGGCCACAGATGAAACCGATACGGCTGTGACCGTGCTGGATGAGGTGCTCGGCCATCTGCTTGCCCGCGTGGAAATCGTCGATGCGCACGCAGGAAATATCGTTGCTGAGGTGACCCGATGCGATCGCGACGACCGGGATGCCTGCCTTGACCAGCTCGGTCACGGCAGCCTGCGATTCGCACAATGGCGGCGGCAGGATGACGCCATCCACGCGTCCGCCCAAGGCACGTGCGGCCTTGCGCTCGGCGTCGGGATCGAAGTTGTCCCAGTAGTGGATGACCAGCTGGATGGCGGCGTTGGAGGCAACCCGCAGCAGGCCGACCAACAGCTCCCGCAGGTAGGCACCGCTGGGATTGGTGTAGATCAGCGCAATGCGCGTGTGCTGCGCGGCGGCCAGCGAACTCGCCGCCAGGTTGGGCGTATAACCCAGCTCGCGCACCGCGCGCATCACGCGCTCGCGGGTGACATCGCGCACCTTGCCCTGGTTGATCGCGCGCGACACGGTCATCGGCGATACCCCGGCCAGCGCCGCCACCTCGTCGATCGTCACACCGCTGGTTTTGCGGCGGACCGATTTCTTCGGCTTGTCCAATACGCGTTGCCTTTCTTCTTTGTGACGCTGCCGCAAGGCGGGCACGTCCGCAGCTTACAAGGTTTGCTGGCAACGCTGCTGCTCCGCCGGAATGTCGAGCGGTGTCACTGGATGTTGGGTGTCGCCCTGGCACTTTTCGCCTGCGCGGGCAGCGTGCGCGCAGAGGACGGATACGCCCTCTGGCTGCGCTACGCACCGCTGGAACCTGCCCTCGCGACCGACTACCGGACACGGCTGGGCGGGGTCGTGGCCCCCGATCAGACCCCGACGCAGCGTGCCGCGCGCGAGGAGCTTGTGCGTGGCCTCACCGGCCTGCTGGGTCGCGCGCCGCGGATGCAGATCTCGCCCAGCGCGGAGGCCAGCGTGGTGCTGGGCACCCCCGATTCGTCGGCCGTGATCGCGCCGCTCCGCAAGGAGATGGAATCACTCGGCGACGACGGCTACCTGCTCAGGCGTGCGCACATCGGCGGGCGCGAGGTGCTGCTGGTGGCCGCACGCCAGGATATCGGGGTGCTGTATGGCGTGTTCCATCTGCTGCGACTGCTGCAGACCGGTGCGTCACTCGATGACCTCGAGGTTCGCGAATCGCCACGGCTCGGGCTGCGCGTGCTCGACCACTGGGACAACCTGGACGGCTACGTGGAGCGCGGCTATGCGGGCCGCTCGCTGTGGGACTGGCAGACCCTGCCGGAGTGGCGGGACCCAAGCTATACGGACTATGCGCGTGCCAACGCCTCGCTCGGCATCAACGGCACCGTACTGAACAATGTAAACGCGAGCGCGCAGAGCCTTGCGCCGGCATATCTCATCAAAGCGGCCGCGCTGGCGGACATGTTCCGGCCGTACGGCATCCGCGTGTACCTGAGCGCGCGCTTCAGCGCCCCCATCGAGCTGGGCGGGCTGAAAACCGCCGATCCGCTCGACCCGGCCGTGCAGCGTTGGTGGCGCGACAAGGCCGACGAGATCTACGCACGCATTCCGGATTTCGGCGGCTTTCTGGTGAAGGCTAATTCGGAGGGGCAGCCCGGCCCACAGGACTATGGTCGCTCGCATGCGGACGGCGCGAACCTGCTGGCCGCCGCGCTGGCACCGCACGGGGGCGTGGTGATGTGGCGGGCCTTCGTCTACGCGCACGAGGTGCCGACGGACCGCGCCACCCAGGCGTACACCGAGTTCGCCGGCCTGGACGGTGCGTTCCTCCCGAACGTGATCGTGCAGGTGAAGAATGGGCCCATCGATTTCCAGCCACGCGAGCCGTTCCATCCGCTGTTCGGGGCCATGCCACGCACGCCGCTGATGATGGAGGTCCAGATCACCAAGGAGTATCTCGGCTTCGCCACACATCTGGTGTACCTGGGGCCGCTGTACGAGGAGGTGCTGCAGTCCGATACCCATGCAGGCAGCGCGGGCGCCACGGTCGCGCAGCTCCTGACCGGCATTGCCGGCGTCGCCAACATCGGCAATGACCGCACCTGGAGCGGCTCGCACTTCGATCAGGCCAACTGGTATGCCTTCGGTCGTCTCGCCTGGAATCCCCAGCGCTCCAGCCGCAAGATCGCGGCGGACTGGGCGGCGATGACGTTCACGCCGGATCCCGAGGTGGTGCAACCCATCGTCGAGATGATGATGGATTCGCGCGAGGCGGCGGTGAACTACATGACGCCGCTGGGCCTGCACCACCTGATGGCGCGCGGGCACCACTACGGGCCAGGCCCCTGGGTGGACGGCGGCCCACGCTCGGACTGGACCGCCGTGTACTACCACCGCGCCGATCGTGATGGCATCGGCTTTGACCGCACCGCGCGTGGCAGCAATGCGGTCGGCCAGTACTCCCCGGCGGTAGCCGCGGAGTATGGGAATCTGGCGCGCGTGCCGGAGCCGCTGCTGCTGTGGTTCCACCACGTGCCGTGGGATCACCGCATGGCCTCCGGGCAGCCGTTGTGGGATGAACTGATCGGGCGCTATACGCAGGGCGTACGCCAGGTGCAGGGCATGCAGGCCACCTGGGCAGGCCTGCAGGGCAGGGTGGATGCGGAGCGGCATGCGCAGGTCGCCGCCTTCCTCGGCATCCAGCGGCGCGAAGCGCAGTGGTGGCGCGATGCCAGTGTCGCGTACTTCCAGTCGGTCAGCGGCAGGCCCTTGCCTGCGGGCGAAACCGCGCCGCCACACGCGCTGGCGTGGTACCAGCGCCTGCAGTTTCCTTCCGCGCCGGGAGATGGGCGATGAGTCGGACACGGGTGATCGTCTGGATGCTGGCGACCGCCGTGGCATGCGCTGCCATGACGGCCGTGGCACAGGAACCGGCAACACCGCTGCTGCATCCGCTGTTCCAGGATCACGCCGTGCTGCAGCGCGACCAGCCGATTCCGGTCTGGGGCCATGCTGCGCCCGGCACCCCGGTCTCCGTGGTCTTCGCGCGACAAACCGTCACCACGCGCGCGGACGCCGGCGGCCAGTGGCATGCAACGCTGAAACCCATTCCCGCCGGCGGCCCTCACGACATGACCGTCCGCGCAGGGACGGCCACCCAGAACGTTCATGACGTACAGATGGGCGATGTCTGGTTGTGTTCCGGGCAGTCGAACATGGAACTGCCGGTGTGGCGCGCGCTCGACGCAGACAGTGAGATCGCCTCCGCCACGCACCCGACGATCCGCCTGTTCACCGTGCCCAAGGCGGCAGCCGTTACGCCGCAGAGCACGTTCCCGGCGCCGACCGCGTGGAAGCCGGCTTCGCCAGCCGCGGTGCGCGACTTTTCCGCCGCCTGCTTCTACTTCGCGCGTGAACTGCAGAAGACCGTCGACGTCCCGATGGGGCTGATCCAGGCGGCGTGGGGCGGCTCGCGGATCGAGGCGTGGACCAGCGCCGACGCGCTGCGTATGCAGGGCGGCATGGACCCCGCGCTTGACCTGCTCACGGTCTACGCAAGCAACCCTGCGGCGGCAACCGCGGGCTGGGGCGAGGTATGGCAGCAGTGGTGGTCGATGCGCGACGGAGCCTTGCAAGGCGACACTCCCTGGCAGCCGGGCGAAGACAACACGGCATGGCACACGGCCCCCGCCGGGCTGGGCGCATGGGAGCGCTGGGGCGTGCCGGCGCTTGCCGACTACAACGGCATGGTCTGGTACCGCACCCAGGTCACGCTGACCGCCGCGCAGGCGGCGCAGGGCGCACGGCTTGCGCTGGGCGCCGTCGATGAGACGGACATGACCTGGGTCAACGGCGTGGCGGTGGGCAGCCAGTACGGTGCAGCGGAGGCGCGGCGTTATACCCTTCCCGCCGGTCTCTTGAACGCCGGCGAGAACACGGTGGTGATCAACGTGCTGGATACCTACGGCGAGGGTGGGCTGTCGGGACCGGCCGACGCCCATGCGGTGGAGCTGGACGACGGCACGCGCATCGTCCTGGACGCGCCGTGGCACTACCGGGTGGCGGCCGGTGCACAGGCACCGCCGCTGGCGCCCTGGCATGCCGCCACGGGTCTGTCGACGCTGTACAACGGCATGATCGCGCCGCTCGGCGGCTATGGCCTGCGTGGAATGCTCTGGTACCAAGGCGAGTCCAACACGGGTGACGGCGCCGCTTATGCCAACCGGCTGCGCAGCCTGCGCGATGACTGGCGCAGCCGGTTCGGTGCGCGGATGCCGCTGCTGGTGGTGCAGTTGGCCGGCTATGGGCAGCCGCCTCAAGCCCCGGGCGAGAGTGGCTGGGCACAGGTGCGCGAGGCGCAGCGCCGCGTCGCGGCGGAAGACCCGCATACCGGGCTCGCGGTGGCGATCGACATCGGCGACGCGTACGACATCCACCCGCCCAACAAACAGGAGCTGGGCCGGCGCCTCGCCCGGGTGGCGCGTCACGTGGTCTACGGCGAACGGGCGCTGGCACCTTCCGGCCCGACGGTTCGCACGGCGTCGCGCGCGCAGGGCGAAACAACGCTCGCGTTCGACAACGTCACCGGCACCCTGGCCACGACCGGTGCGAACGGCCCCATAGGATTCGAGCTCTGTGACGCCGACGCACGCCACTGCCGCTATGCCGACGCGGTGCTGGAGGGGCATGAGGTTGTGTTGGATTGCATGGATTGCGTGGAGCCGGCCAGCGGCCGGCACTACCGGAGCGGCGCGTTGCGTGTGCGCTATTGCTGGGCGGACGGTCCCGTCTGCACGCTGCGCGACAGCAGCGGTGCGCCGGCCGGCCCCTTCGAGATTTCCCTCACCGCCGCGGAGGTCCCCTGATGCGCCTGCTGATTGCCACGCTGCTCCTGCTGCTGCCTGCTGCGCCATCGCTCGGTGCCACGCCGGCGCCGCCGGTCTACTTCGATTGGTTCGAATATGCCGGTCACGACGCGGCCTTCGAGACGCCGCTGCCCGCCGGTCACTACCGCAACCCGATCCTGGCCGGCTTCCATGCGGACCCGAGCATCGTCCGCGCCAATGACCGGTTCTATCTGGTCAATTCCAGCTTCACCTACTTCCCGGGTATTCCGGTATTCGAAAGCATCGATCTGGTGCACTGGAAGCAGATCGGCAACGTGATCGATCGCCCCACGCAGCTGGACTTCGATGGCCTGAACGTCTCCCGTGGCATCTTCGCGCCGGCCATCGAGTACCACGACGGCGTGTTCTATGTGGTCACCACGGCGGTCGACAGCGGCGGCAACTTCATCGCGACCGCGCGCGACCCTGCCGGCCCCTGGTCTGATCCGCACTGGCTGCCCAGCGTGGAGGGCATCGACCCGTCGCTGTTCTTCGATGAAGACGGCGCCGTCTACCTGGTCAACAACGATGTGCCGCCCGGTCCGCAGCGCTACGAAGGCCACCGCGCCATCTGGATGCAGCAGATCGATCTGACCGCGTTCAAGCCGATAGGGCCGCGCAGGGTGCTCATCGACGGCGGGGTGGAGCCGGCGAAGAACCCGATCTGGATCGAGGGGCCGCATGTCTTCAAGCGCGATGGCTGGTACTACCTCTCCGAC
Source organism: Stenotrophomonas sp. PS02301 (assembly GCF_029959485.1). Lineage (NCBI taxonomy): Bacteria > Pseudomonadati > Pseudomonadota > Gammaproteobacteria > Lysobacterales > Lysobacteraceae > Stenotrophomonas > Stenotrophomonas sp. PS02301. Next base: position 17,349 of record NZ_JASCOO010000047.1, on the reverse strand, counting down.
GCCGAGGGTGGCACCGGGCCGCAGCATTCCCAGGTGGTCCTGCGCAGCCGCGAGGTCTGGGGGCCGTACCTCCCGTATGCGGGCAATCCGATTCTCACCCAGCGCGACCTGCCGGACGACCGGCCGCTGCCGATCACCAACGCCGGGCACGCCGACCTGGTGGAAGGTCCGGACGGCGCCTGGTGGGCGGTGTTCCTGGCCAGTCGCAATTACCAGACGCGCCACTACAACACAGGGCGGGAGACGTATCTGCTGCCCGTGCAGTGGCGGGATGGCTGGCCGGTGATCCTGCCTGCCGACCAGGTCATTCCGTACGTGGTCAAGGCGCCATCGTGGATGCAGGGCGATGCCTCGCAGGCCCCATCAACCGGCAACTTCGTCGATCGCGACGACTTCGATGCACCCACGCTTGGCACCGGATGGGTGCAGGTGCGCGTCCCCAAACAGTCATGGGCAGACCTGGGCCTGCGTCCGGGCAGCTTGGCCGTGCATCCGCTGCCGGAGAACCTCGACACGCTGCGTAACCCTGCCTTCCTTGGCCGCCGTCAGCAGCATCTGCGCTTCGAGGCCAGCACCGACATGACGCGGCCGGCGACGGGTGTGGCGGCGGGCCTTGCTGCGTTCCAGAGCGAGAGTTACTGGTACTTCCTGGGCGTGCGCAGCCTCGGCGGGGATCGCGTGGCGATCTTCCTGGAAGGGCGCGATGGCAGCGGGGCGACCCGCACCCTGGCCACGCGCACCGCGATGGCGTCCACGTCGCTGCGCCTGAAGATCGCCGGTGACGAGGGGCGCTATGCCTTCGCGTTCGATACGGACGACGGGCGTGGCTGGCAGACCCTCGCGGGCGACGTGGACGGAACGGTATTGAGTACGGATCGCGCAGGCGGCTTCGTCGGCGCCCTGCTGGGACCATTCGCGCGCGATGAGCGCGCTTTGAGGAGCAACTGATGACGCGTACGTCTTCCCTCCAACGCGGCCGTCGCGGCCCCATCTTCCGCACGCTGGCGCTGTGCGCTGCCATGACAGTGGCGAGCACCGGTCACGCCGCCGAGGCCCAGCCGTGGCTGGATACATCGGCCAGCTTTGAAACCCGCGCCGCCGCGCTGGTGGGGCAGATGACCCTGGAAGAAAAGGCCGCCCAGATGCAGAATGCCGCGCCCGCCATCGAGCGCCTGGGCGTTCCGGCCTACGACTGGTGGAACGAAGGCCTGCACGGCGTCGCGCGGGCAGGGCAGGCGACAGTGTTCCCGCAGGCCATCGGGCTGGCCGCCACGTTCGACGTGCCGTTGATGGGGCGGGTGGCCACCACCATCAGCGACGAGGCGCGAGCCAAGCATCACCAGTTCGTGCGCGAGGGGGCGCATGGCCGCTATCAGGGCCTGACCTACTGGTCGCCGAACATCAACATCTTCCGCGACCCGCGCTGGGGACGCGGCCAGGAAACCTACGGTGAGGACCCGTACCTCACCGCGCGGATGGGCGTCGCCTTCGTGCAGGGCCTGCAGGGCGATGACCCGGTGTACCGCAAGCTGGACGCCACGGCCAAGCACCTTGCCGTGCACAGCGGTCCCGAGGCCGATCGCCACCACTTCGATGCCCGCCCCAGCAAGCGCGATCTGTACGACACCTACCTGCCGGCGTTCGAGGCGCTGGTGAAGGAGGGCCAGGTGGATGCGGTGATGGGGGCCTACAACCGGGTATACGGCGAATCCGCCAGCGCCAGCCAGTTCCTGCTGCGCGACGTGCTGCGCCGCGAGTGGGGGTTCAAGGGCTACGTGGTGTCGGATTGCTGGGCCATCGTGGATATCTGGAAGCATCACAACATCGTCCCCACCCGCGAAGCTGCGGCGGCACTGGCGGTCAAGAACGGCACCGAGCTGGAGTGCGGCCAGGAGTACGCCACGCTGCCGGCCGCCGTACGCCAAGGCCTGATCAGCGAAGCCGAGATCGACGATGCGGTGACGCGCCTGTTCACCGCGCGGATGCGGCTGGGCATGTTCGATCCGCCCGAGCGCGTGCGCTGGGCACGGATTCCGGCCTCGGTGAACCAGGCCCCGGCGCACGATGCGCTGGCCCTGAAGGCCGCGCAGGCATCACTGGTGCTGCTGAAGAACGATGGCGTGCTGCCGCTGTCACGCAACCTCAAGCGCATCGCAGTGGTCGGCCCCACGGCCGATGACACGATGGCACTGCTCGGCAATTACTTCGGCACACCGGCGGCACCGGTGACGATCCTGCAGGGCATCCGCGATGCGGCGAAGGGCATCGAGGTGCGCTATGCGCGTGGTGTGGACCTGGTCGAAGGGCGCGACGATCCCAGCGCGACGCCGCTGATCGAGGCGGCGTATCTGCGGCCCTCGGCCGACTCCCCGGAACGCGGCCTGCGCGGTGAGTACTTCCGTACGCCCGATCTGTCAGGGACGCCGGCGCTGGTGCGCACCGATGCCCAGATCGGGTTCCGCTGGGACCGCGGCTCGCCGACCGACAACCTGCTGGCCCGCGGCGAGGCCGCACCAGGGCAGGGCATCCCCAACGATGGCTTCAGCATCCGCTGGCGTGGCCAACTGCTGCCGCCGGTATCGGGCCGCTACCGGATCGAGGCGGCGGCCGACGACGGCTTCCGCCTCTACGTGGATGGCAAGCGGGTGCTGGACCACTGGGCCAACAGTGATCGCCTGCGCAGCGACGGTGTCGATCTGGACCTGCAGGCGGGCCGTGCCTATGCGCTGACGCTGGAGTACTACGATGCCGAGCGCGACGCCGGCGTGCGGCTGGGCTGGCGCATGCCCGGGGCGAAGCCGCCGTTCGAAGAAGCCGTCGATGCCGCCCGGAGTGCGGACGTGGTGGTGTTCGTCGGCGGCCTGACCGGCGATGTCGAGGGCGAAGAGATGACGGTCAACTATCCGGGCTTCGCCGGCGGCGACCGCACCGACCTGCGTCTGCCCGCTACCCAGCGCGCCCTGCTGGAAGCGCTGCACGCCACGGGCAAGCCTGTGGTGATGGTGCTGACGGGAGGATCGGCGCTGGCGGTGGAGTGGGCCCAGACGAACCTCTCCGCGATCCTGATGAGCTGGTATCCCGGGCAACGCGGCGGCACCGCCGTGGGCGAGGCGCTGTTTGGCGACGTCAATCCGGGCGGCCGGCTGCCGGTGACGTTCTACAGCGCAGACCAGGCAATGCCCGCGTTCGATGATTACGCGATGGAGGGCCGCACTTACCGCTATTTCCGCGGCACGCCGCTGTATCCCTTCGGCTACGGCCTGTCCTATACCCGTTTCGACTACGGCAAGCCAAGCCTCGATGCGCCCCGTATGGCCGACCACGGCACGCTCAAGGTGCAGGTGGAGGTGGCCAACACCGGCAAGCGGGCGGGCGATGAAGTGGTGCAGCTGTATGTGCGGCGGCTTGCAGCGGGTGCAGGCGATGCGCAACAGACCCTGCGCGGCTTCCAACGCGTTCACCTGACACCGGGCGAGCGGCGTACCGTGACCTTCGAGCTGGACGCGCAGCAGGCGCTGCGCGAGTACGACGACGCGCGCGGCACCTATGTCGTTCCGGCCGGGGCGTATGAGGTGCGGATAGGCGGCTCAAGCGCCGATGCCCGCGTGCGGAGCCGCTTCACGGTGGAGGCGAATCGTGACTGATGCCCGCCACGGCGATACCCCCGAGCACATCCTGTCCGTCCGGGAGAAGCTGGGCTACAGCCTGGGCGACCTCGCGGCCAACCTGATCTTCCAGACGCTGATCACCTATCTGGCGTTCTTCTATACCGATGTGTACCGGTTGCCGCCCGCCACGGCGGCCACGATCATCTTCGTGATCGGCCTGCTGGGTGCCTTCGTGTTCACCCCGCTGATCGGCATTGCCGCCGACCGCACCGTCAGCCGGTGGGGAAAGTTCCGGCCCTGGATCCTGTGGACGGCGATCCCGTTCGGCGTGCTGTCGCTGCTCGCCTTCAGCACGCCGGACCTGGGTGCGCAGGGCAAGGTTCTCTATGCGCTGGTGACCTATGGCCTGCTGATGTTCGTGTACGCGGCCAACAACCTGCCGTACTCCGCGCTCAGCGGCGTGCTCACCGGCAGCATGGCCCAGCGCAACAGCCTCTCTGCCTACCGCTTCGTGGCGGTGATGATCGCGCAGTTCATCATCCAGGTCCTGCTGTTGCCGCTGGTGCTGATCCTGGGCGACGGGGATCGGGTGCAGGGCTTCGAGCGGGTGATGACGGTGTTCGCGGTGGTGGGCACGCTGTTCTTCCTGGTCACCTTCGCCACCACGCGCGAGCGCATCGTGCCGGCCAAGGAACAGACCGGCGGGGTGATGCAGGACCTGTCCGACCTGCTGCACAACCGGCCGTGGAAGGTGATGCTGGCCCTGACGGTGCTGGTCTTCATCAACCTGGCCCTGAAGGGCGGCACCTACATCTACTACTTCCAGTACTACATGAGCGAGGCCGCGCTGGCGGGCTTCCTCGACACCACCGGCTTCAACCGCTTCATCGGCGGATTGAACGCGACACTCAACGGGTGGGGCCTGTCCGGCTTCACCTGGCCGGAGGACCCGGCGACCTCGGCGTTCAGCCTGTTCAACGCCTGCGGCATCCTGTGCATGATCCTGGGCATCGGGGTCTCCCGGCGCCTGGCCGACCGCTTCGGCAAACGTGACGTATTCGGTGGCGCACTGCTGGTATCCACCGTGTTCCTGCTGGTGTTCTACCTGTTTCCGCCCACGGCGGTCGGCGTGGCCTTCGGCGCCTTCATGCTGCACGGGTTCTGCTACGGCATCACCATCCCGCTGCTGTGGGCGATGATCGCCGATGTGGCCGATTACTCCGAATGGAAGAACCATCGCCGCGCCACCGCGATCATCTTCTCCGCGATGCTGTGCGGGTTGAAGATCGGGCTCAGCATCGGCGGTGCGCTGGTCGCCGGCATTCTTGCGCACCACGGCTATCAGACCGGCGCGGAACAACAGCCGCAGGCGGTGGTGGACGGCATCCGGCTGACGGTGAGCCTCTACTGCTCCATTCCCTTCCTGGTCGCCGTTGCACTGCTCTTCCTCTACAAGATCGACAAAGGGATGGAGACGCGCATCGAGCAGGACCTGCACCTGCGTCGGCAGGGAAGCACCCTTGATCGGCTCGCGGCGCATGCCATCTCCCCGCCGCTGGTGACCCACATCTACACGGCCGACCCCTCGGCCCATGTGTTCGAAGGGCGCCTGTACCTCTATCCGTCGCACGATATCGACGGCGGCGCGTCCTTCGACGACGAGGGTGGCCACTTCCGCATGGAGGATTACCACGTGCTGCGGATGGACTCCCCCGAAGGTGAGGCCACCGACTGCGGCCTAGCGCTGCATCTGCGCGACGTGCCCTGGGCCGCGCAGCAGATGTGGGCGCCGGATGCGGCCCACCGCGACGGCCGCTACTACCTCTATTTCCCGGCCAAGGACGGGCAGGGCATGTTCCGCATCGGCGTCGCCGTGGCGGATCGTCCCGAAGGCCCGTTCACCGCCGAGCCCGAGCCGATCGAGGGCACGTACTCCATCGATCCGGCCGTGTACGAGGACGACGACGGCGCGCATTACCTTTACTTCGGCGGCATCTGGGGCGGCCAACTGCAGAAGTACCGGGACAATCGCTTTGATGCGGAACATGAGGAGCCCACCGGCGATGCGCCTGCACTGGGGCCGCGTGTAGCGCGGCTGGACGCGGGCATGACCCGACTGGCGGAACCCACGCGCGAGATCGTCATCCTGGACGAGCACGGACAGCCGCTGCGGGCTGATGACCACGCGCGCCGGTTCTTCGAAGGGCCGTGGCTGCACAAGTACGATGGGCGGTATTACCTTTCGTACTCGACCGGTGATACGCACCTGCTGTGTTACGCCATCGGCGACAGTCCGTACGGACCGTTCACCTATGGCGGCGTGATCCTGAAGCCCGTGGTGGGCTGGACCACGCACCACTCCATCTGCGCGTTCGAGGGCCAGTGGTATCTCTTCTATCACGACGCCTTGTTGTCCGGCGGCGTGACCCATCTGCGCTCAGTCAAGTGCACGCCGCTGCACATGGAGGCGGACGGCAGCATCCGGACGATCGATCCGTATGGCGTTTGAAGCAGCGTCACCCAAGGATGATGCGCAGGCGCCCCTGCATGGTGGGCGCCTGTACTGGTTGCGCGCGGGCAGGCTGGAGGTCGCGCTTGCACCGGACGCCGGTGGCCGTATCGCCCAGATGCGGTACGACGGTGTGGACTGGCTGGTGGGCGAGGACGAGGGTGGGGCGGCCGCCATTGGATGGGGGTGCTATCCAATGGTGCCTTGGGCGGGCCGGATTCGGCAGGGGCGCTTTGTGTTTGATGGCAAGGCGTTTGAGCTCCCACCGAACCTTGGGGCGCATGCCATCCATGGCGTAGGGTTCTCGCGGCCGTGGCGGATTGAAAATCTTGGGGCGGATACCGCGACGCTGTCACTGGCGCTTCCTGAGGATGGGCATTGGCCTTTCGGGGGGCGTGCGACGCAGGCGATCCATGTGCTGCCCGACCGTCTGAAGCTGAGGCTGGCGGTGCAAGCCGGCGACCAGGCGATGCCGGCGGTACTTGGCTGGCACCCGTGGTTCCGGAAGCCGGATCAGCTGCTGTTCTCGCCGAGTGCGATGTATCCACGGGACGGGGAGGGCATCGCTACATTGCCTTGTGTCGCGCCCGCGCCCGCGACCGGGCCGTGGGATGACTGTTTCATCAACCAGGCTGAGGTGGTGCTGGTGTCTGGGGCGCAGCGGCTGGAGCTGCGGGCGGACTCGGATCACTGGGTGGTGTATGACGGGACTGCGCACGCGACCTGTGTGGAGCCTCAGACTGGGCCGCCTGATGGGTTCACGCTGGCGCCGAAGCGGCTGGAGTCGGGGCAGACGCTGGAACTGAGGTTCGAGCTGCGTTGGGGCAATGTAACTACCCCACGCGCGGAATGACGCGGGACAGCGCAGCATGGGATGGAGCGAAACGCGACATTGCCTCTACCAGCCGGTACCCCCCAAGAACCTGCACATAGCGCGTGGACGCGCGGGCACGCTGCCAGAATGCCCGTGACCGGTCCCGGGCGGGTGTGATCTCGGCTCTAGCGCCTGATGGCGATAAGGCGGTAAGTTTCCACAACACGCCACTGGACGGCGTTGAACAGGGACGTAACGCAATGCACTCGGATCACCGCAACTATTTCAAGTTCACCTCGAAAGCCCGGCTGGACAAGTCCGTCAACGCGCTCATCGGCATCGTCGAAGGTATCGTGATCGACGGCCAGATCAACGCCCTTGAGCTCGACTACCTCAATCTGTGGCTGGCCGAGCACGACGCCGTGCGTGACCAGCACCCCTTCAACGAGCTCGTGCCGGTTGTCACTGCCGCGGTAGCCGACGGCATCCTGACCGAGGAAGAACACGCAGACATCGTGTGGCTGTGTGAACGCCTGCGCTCGACTGAGTTCTACGACGACGTGACTGCCGACCTGCAGCGGTTGCACGCCATCATGGGGGGCATCGTCGCGGACACGCATATCTCCGTGGAAGAGCTGCGCGCCCTGTCCGATTGGATGGCAGATCACGAGCACCTGAAAACATGCTGGCCCTTCGACGAGGTGGGCAGCCTGATCACAGGGGTGCTTGCCGACAAGCAGATAGACGCGAAGGAACACGCGATGCTCCAAGCTTTCTTCGCAGAGTTCACGCCCTTGCTTGACGACCGCACAATCACCAGTCCGCGCGTGTTGGAAGGGCGGCAGATCGTTGGCTTATGCGCGGTGGATCCTGAGATCAGCTTCATGGAAAGGGGCTTCTGCTTTACAGGCGCATCGTCGCGCTTCACCCGCGCCGAATTCGAAGGCGTCGTTAAGAGACTTGGGGGATCGGCCCATTCATCGCCTTCAAAGAAAGTCCACTACCTGGTCATCGGTGCAGAAGGGAATCCGTGCTGGGCGTTTGCGTGCTACGGACGCAAGGTCGAGAAGGCCATTAAGCTGCGTAAAGCAGGATCTCGGGTTGTCATCGTCCACGAGCTCGACTTTCACGATGCGTTGGCCGATCACGGCAGCTAGTGGGCATGAGCCCCCGATAGTTCCAGCGCTCGCGACACCGCAAGCGTCGCGCCGGCATCACTTGAGCGGCGCGCTCAAGGGGTCCCTTGGCACCATCCGCACCAGCTTCCCGTCCACCCCGTCGGTGAGCGCGTAGATGGAACCATCTTCAGCGACCTTGACGTCACGAATACGCTCGCCGAGTTCACCGAGCAACAGCTCCTGGCGCACTACACGGTCACCGTCGCGAACAAGGCGGCGGACGCTCCGCTCACGCAATGCCGGCACCAGGAAGTCGCCCTGCCACCGCTGGAAAAGGGTGCCGTGATAGACGGCCAAGCCAGAGGGTGCGATCGACGGCGACCAGATCACCTCCGGGTCCTCGAACCCCTGGTGATGCGTAAACGGGCTCACCCGGGCAAACGGGTAATCGATTCCGTGACTGACCAGAGGCCAGCCGTAATTGCCACCCGGTCGAAGCCGGTTGAGCTCATCGCCGCCGCGCGGCCCGTGTTCGCTCATATAGACGGCGCCGGTGAAGGGGTCACGCACGATGCCTTGCGGGTTGCGGTGCCCTGAGGTGTATATGGCCGCGCCGTTTGCACTCGGGGCGAGCGAAATGCGCATCACTTTGCCCAGCGAGTTGTTTTCGTTCTGGGCTTCCTCCCGGCGTGCACTCCCATCGCCCACCGTCATCAGCAGGGTGTGCGTGTCGAGAAACGCCAAGCGCCCGCCGTTGTTGCCGTCGCTGGGTTTTGGCGTGGATTCGAATAGAACCTCCACTTGATCTACGGACCACTCGCCGCCGACGAACCTCAGCGCGCCACGCATCAAACGGACGCCCACGCCGCGAGGATCACGGTAGCCCTGCGTCAGATAGATGCGGTGGTCCTTCTCGTAATCGGGGGAGAGGGCGATGTCCATCAGACCGATCACGCGCTCCCGCTGATACCCCTCGGGCAATCTGGAAAGGTCGACGTCCACACGTTCGCCGGCGTGGTCAATCACCTTCAGGCGGCCAGCCATCTCGGTGACGAGCAGTCTTCCGTCCGGCAGTTCCGCCAGCGACCACGGCCACTGCAGGCCGTCGGCGACGATGGTGGCGTGGTATCCCGCCGCCGCAGGGGGCTGTGACCGTTCCGGCATCGGGCGCATCAACAGGAACGACGCAAGCGGCAGCAACACCAGGCAAGCAGGCAGCAGGTAAGCCGCCCGGCCGTGCCGGCGTGCTCCGTGCACGACACGTACTTTCAGCGTGTGGCTCACGTACCCTCCCACCAGCCCACACACGCTGAGCACGGCGAGGCCGGGCATCTCCCGGATCGCAGCGATCGCCGGCATCGGGATCACGCTGCGCAGCAGCGCCAGCACGATGGCCAACCCAACCAGACTGGCGAGCAGCGCGCAGGGCAGGGCGCTCAACCCCAACCGCCGCAGGCCCGCCTGCAGACCTAGCGCGAGGACGCAGCCGGCCAGCGAAAAACCAACCATCACAGGTCCGAACCGGGCCAGATCCTCCACGGTAACGGCAGCCCGGGCCTGCCAGCTGACCTCAAGGCCCAGCTGGGTAAGCGCATGCAGATTGATCTGGGTCTGCATCAGGCTGGCCACAGCGGCGGTAGCCAAGGAGGCAGTCAGGGTGATGGAGACTGTTCGCAACCAGGAGCGCATGTAGGGAGTTCGTCAGGGCAAGCCGAAGGCGCACTGTAGCAATGGGGTCCAGTGAACCTCCAGTGAGGCGCACCGCCGAAGAATTCACGGCAGAGGAACTGCACGAAAGCGACCCTTTCCGGACCGCCTTTTGAAGTGAAGAGTCTCTTTCCATGCCCAACAAGCAACTCACCACGATCAATCCGCTGACCGAGGAAGTGGTCGCCACCTATTCCTACATGTCCGACGCTGAAGCAGCCGCCGTCGTGAAGGCAAGCCATGAAGCGTTTCTGCAATGGCGTCTGCGTAGCCTGGATGAGCGCGCAACCGTCATCGCTGGCATCGCAAAAGCACTCCGCGAGCGTAAGGAAGAGTTCGCACAGCTGATGACCGACGAGGTCGGCAAGCTCATCGAAGACAGCCGTACCGAGATCGAGCTGTGTGCCGGCATCTGTGACTACACCGCCAAGCAGGGGCCGGTCGTGCTGGCCGATGAGGAGCGCGATGTGGACGGTGCCACAGGCATCGTGACCCACGCGCCCATCGGCGTGGTTTACGGCATTCAGCCGTGGAACTTCCCGGCCTACCAGGCGATCCGCTATTCCATCGCCAGCCTGATGGCCGGCAATGGCGTACTGCTCAAGCATGCCGAGAGCTGCACCGGCAGTGGGCTGCTGCTGCGTGATATCTACGAAAGTGCCGGGCTGCCCAAGGGGCTGTTCGGGGTGCTGTTGATCAGCCACGATCAATCCAATGACATCGTGGAAAACGATCTGGTGCGCGCGGTGACACTGACCGGCAGCGAGGCGGCAGGGCGCACCGTGGCAGCCAAGGCCGGTGCGGCCCTCAAGAAGACCGTGCTTGAACTGGGCTCCAACGACGCCTATCTGGTGCTGGACGATGCCGACCTGGATCTGGCGGTGGCGACCTGCGTCAAGGGCCGCCTGTTCAACAACGGCCAGACCTGCGTCAACGCCAAGCGCTTCATCGTGACAAAGAAGAACTATGACGCCTTCGTCAGCGGCTATGCAAAGGCGTTCGAAGCGATCCGGATGGGCGACCCGAATGCCGACGACACCCAGCTCGGCCCCATGGTCTCCAAGGCGCAGCGCGACAAGCTGCACGAACAGGTGACCAAGAGCGTCTCGCAAGGGTCCCGTCTTCTGGTGGGCGGTGAAGTGCCGGACCGCACCGGCTGGTTCTACCCGGCCACGGTGCTGGCGGATGTGGCGCCGGGGCAGGTGGCCTACGAAGATGAGCTGTTCGGTCCTGCAGCGGCCATCATCCGCGCCGAGGACGATGAGGATGCCATGCGCATCGCCAACGACAGCCGCTACGGCCTGGGCGGGGGCATCTTCAGCCGTGACGTGCAGCGCGCCCGGGAGCTGGCCAGCAAGTACTTCGACACCGGCATGATCTTCATCAACACCTTCGACGTGGCATCGCCAACGCTTCCGTTCGGTGGCGTGAAGGCGTCGGGCTATGGTCGCGAGCACGGTCCGGAAGGTCTGAAGGAGTTCGTGAACGTCAAGTCGATCAAGATTGCCGCGAAAGCATCGGCTTGATTTCAGCGCAGGCGAGGCGCAACTCGGCGTTGCGCCTTCGCCGCGATTCCACGCCGGGTGGCAGACGGTTGGTGGAAGCGGACATTTCGGGGCTCCATCGGTACGTGGGTGGCCGACGATGGCCGGCGTGCACAGTTGGAACCCTACTTGCCCCTTACGAGGCGAATCAGGAGCTATGGCTCACGCGAATTCCCCAGGCCCGTGACCCTAGTGATAAGGGATCGTTATCAGGGGTAGGGCAGAGGTCTTCTACTGGCCGAAAGCGGAGTCGGCAGATTAGCGGTGAAGTTTCGGCAGCTGGGTGACCAGAGATAAGCTTTTCGGCGAAATCTGGTTAATCAGGTACAGGAGACACCGTACTTTTACTGGCTTCCCCTGCGTAGAACACCAGAGGCGGGCGCTCTGCGCATACCCCAGCATCGTGGCTTCGGCCCACCGCACGGGAACTGCCATGGCAGACCAAACGCACCGTTCGCCCACGTCTGCATCAGATGAAACCGCGGGCCCCATGCCGGGCACGCGACTGACCGAAGCCTATGCCCGATCGGCGGCGCGAGACGTGTACTTCTGGGCATGGCCGATGGTGAACATTTACAACCGTCGGGTGAACTTCCAGTCACTCCCTGGCCCGGGCCGGCTGGGAGGGGTCCTGCCGGCGGCGCCCCCCAACCAGCTGAGCATGCTGACCGACTATGTCGCACCGAGCGAACGTGAGGTGGCGTGCCCCAACCAGGACGTGGTGTATGGCGGCGGTCCACTGGCGTTGGACATTGAACCGGTCGTCCTGCAGGTGCCGGATTTCGGCACCCGCTTCTGGGTGTACCAGGTGGTCGACACGCGGACCGACAGCTTCGCCGAGCTGGGCAGCATGTACGCAACGCCGCCGGGTTTTTACCTGCTGGTGGGGCCAGACTGGAAGGGGGAGCCGCCGGAGAAGATCAACCGTGTCTTCCGCAGCACCACCTTCAGTGGCTACGCCATACCACGCGTCTTCCTTGACGACACTGAAGAAGATCGACAAGCGGTGCAGGCACTGTTGAGCCAGATCGACATGTACCCACTGTCACAGTTCGATGGCCGCATGAAGACACGCGACTGGAGCAGCACGCCGGACTTTCCCGCGCCCCCGCCGCAACCGGATGGCAGCGAAGCGCCCAAGGTGGACCCGGCCACGTTCTGGGATGAATTGGCCACGGTGCTGGCCGACACCACGCCACTTCCGGGCGAGCAGGCCCAATACGCAAAGGCCTTGGCGCTGGTCGATGCCGCTGCACGTGACCCCGCCCTCAAGGCGACGATCACCGACGAAGCTGTACGGACCGAGCGCGAACTGATCGCACCGCTGCTCGAGTTCCGCAACTTCGGAATTCCGTTGCCGGGCAACTGGACCACCATCCGCAACGGCGCCCGATTCGGCACCGACTACTTCAGCCGCACTGCAGTAGCCAAGTCGAACATCTATGTAAACAAGCCGAACGAAGCGACCTACTTTTACCAGGACCTCGATGCCAACGGCGCGCGACTGGACGGAAGCCAGCGTTACACCGTGACTTTCGCCAAGGGCGAGCCCCCGGTGAAAGGATTCTGGTCGCTGACGCTGTACGACGCCCAGCACTTCTTCTTTCCCAACCCGGTTGACCGTTTCTCACTGGGCACGAAGAACCAGGACCTGGTCCGCGGGGCCGATGGCAGTCTGACCTTGTATGTGCAGCCGGACCCGCCAAGCGACCCGGCACTGCAAGGCAACTGGTTGCCATCGCCGAGGGGGGCTCCGTTCTCGCTGTATGTGCGCACCTACTGGCCGGATGCGGCCATCCTGGATGGCGCGTGGTCGCCGCCCGCTGTGGTCCCCGCTGGAGAGAAAACCGCATGAACGGAACCGCCTGCGCCTCCTTGATCGTGATGCTGTCCGTAGCCTTGACCGGCTGCAACCGCAGTCCACAACAGAGCAGCACGCCCCAGCCGGCGCCCGTCGCCACCACCGCACCGGAGAAACCGGCGGGAGCCCGCGCCTACTCGGACCAGGACATCAGCGATGCCTGGATTTACCTGCTCGGCCGGCTGCTGGTGCTGCGGCAGCAGAAGGCGGACCTGGCCGAGGGCATGAAGTGGAACGAGATTGCCCACCGCAAACCGGGTGCCGTGGACTGGCCCAACCCCAACCTGGACGTTGCGTACTCGGAAGCCTGGGTTGCCGTTGACGAAAACAGCTGCACGGTTGTGACCGTGCCGAAGATCAGTGGTCGCTACTACACCGTGCAGTTCCTCAACGGCTGGGGTGAGACGGTGGCAAACATCAATGAACGCACCCAGCCGGCACAGCCCTCCGGGGAGTTCGCCATATGCCTCACCGGTGCAGCCGTGGCGCTGCCGAAGGGCGTGACCCGCATCGATGTGCCGGTGAAGTACATGCGCATGCTGGCGCGGGTGGAGCTGGGTGATGACTGGAACCAGGCAGTCTCGCTGCAGCACAAGTTCGCACTGCGCGCGCTCGGCGCCCCGGGAACCCCCTCTCTGCCACCCGTGGTTGCCTTCGACCAACAGCACCTGCCGGGTGCGGATGCGTTCGACAACGTGGTTCAGGTGCTGGATAGCGAACGTGACATCAACCCCGGCATGGAGCCGGTGGCCGCCAAGGCACGCGCCATCGGCGCCGGCATCCAGGATCCAGCAGAGCGGGAACGGGTTGAGAAGGTAGTACGCGAAAAGGCACACGCCGATCTGCTGAAGGCTTCGCCGACCGTCGGTCACGGCACCCTGCGCAACGGCTGGGCCAGGCCCGCAGTGGCCGGCACCTACGGAGATGACTGGCTTGGCCGGACGCTGGTGAACCTGGGCGGCATCTGGGCCAATCGAATGGACGAGGTCGTGTACTACAAGGGGAACCTGGATAGCACCGGCACCCAGCTCAACGGGGACAATGCCTACACCATGACCTTCCCGAAGGATGCGTTGCCACCGAGTTATGCCGACTACTTCTGGTCCGTGATCGCAGTGGATCCGGTATTCGCCCGCGTGCTGCCGAACCCCAAGAACCGGTTCCTGCTCAACCGCGAATCCGGACTCAAGCACAATGCCGACGGCTCGCTGACGCTGTATTTTGCACCCGAGAAGCCCAGTGATGCGCCGGACCAGAACTGGCTGCCCACACCCAAAGGCAAGGACTACCGCCTCACCTTCCGATTCTATGGACCAAAGCTGGGGGTGAAGGACGGAACCTACTACCCGCCAGAGTTGCTCAAACAGCCGACGCAACGCTGATCGGTCAGCTGACGCTGTTCAGAGGACCGTCCGATTGTGGAAGTGCCGTGACAAGGAGTGGCGCCATGTTGCAGCCTATCTTGACCCGAAAACCCTCTCAGTCGCGTGGTCCGGCGTCCCTTGCGGTATCGATTGCAATCGCAATGGCACATCTTCTCAGTCAACAGGCCCAAGCAGCCCCACCGCCTGACGCGCCTCCGCCAGACGTCCCCGAGGTAGCCGGGAGCGGCACTCTGCTCGGCACCACGCCAGGTGCACCGCAGGGCTGCTTTGGCGTGACCACCAATCCGCGCGGGCTCTCCCTGTGCGATGGCGGCACCTACAACCTGCCCGATGGGGCCATCACCCAGACCGTCTGGGATGTGGTGCGCGTGGCCTATGGCACCACCGCCACATTCACCGGCTACCAGGCGGTTGCCGAACGTCCCGCAGGCAGTTACTTCAGCCCCATCACCGTGTTCAGCGGGCCAGGCGCCGCCTATGCCCCTGCAAACGCGACCTTCGTCGATTCCACCGTGTACATGGCGCCGGAACGGCTCGCCAACGCCGTGGCCACCACGCAGGGTACGTTGACCCTGCGCAATGCCACGCTCACGCTGCACCCGGGCACCAGCTACGTTCCGACGCAGACCCTGGCGGTGGTGGCAGCGTTCGGCGGCGGCGTGGCCAATGTCGAGAGCTCCATCATCGATATTCCCACCACGCTCGGCTATGGCCTGCAGGTCATGAACACGGATCCGGGCGGTGGGCTGCCTGGGCAGAACGGCAGCTTCGCGCAGATAAACGCAACCAATACGATCGTGCGGATCGGCAGCGGCATCACAGGTGCCGGGCGCACGTTCGGCGGCTTCGTAGCGGGCGAATCCGAGCTCAACGTCACCAATGGAACCTTCGAGCTGGGCGACTATTCGACGGGCATCTACAACATCTTCAGCGCTACCTACGCCTCGCCCGTGCTGGGGTCGCGAACGAACCTGACCGACACCTCGCTCACCTTGGGAAATCGCAGCGTCGGGTGGTGGGGTACGGGTGCACTTGCGCCCGCGCGGTTGAACGACACCCGCGGAAGGTTCCTGGTAGGGGAGCAGAGCTGGGGCCTGTACATGACCGCAGGCAGCGTTGCCTCGTTGACGGACACGCAGATCCAGACGGGAAGCAACAGCTACGGTGCGGCGCTGGTCCAGGGCGCCGAACTGACGCTGGCGGGTCAGGCGGCCATTACCGCTGCGGGAACGGGTTCGATCGGCATTGACAACAACGCCAGCCGCGTGTTCTTCAATGCCGGCAGCCTGAACGTGCTGGGCGGCAAGCAAGGCATCGTCGGTAGCAATTCGGCCAGCTTCCTCCTGCGCGGTGGCAGCACACTTGGCGTTCAGAACCAGAGCGGGGAAGGCGCCATCTATCTCGATACGGGCTCGCAGTTCACGAGTGAAGCGAGTAGCGCCTTGAACGTGTCCTCCGCAACCGGCGGTGGCATCTTCGCTCTGGGCTCGCAGGCGCTGCTGGCAGGCACCGTCAACGTGAGCGCGGGATGGTCTGCTGTATCTGTAAGGGACTCGCTTGGCCACGTGTCACTGTCTGGCGGCGGGACACTCATCAGCACGAACGAGGATGCTGAAGGTGTGATTGCCGCCGAGGCTACAGGCCTTTTCGAGGGAACCGGATTGGTGATCAGCGGCACGGGCGCCGACAGCTCCTGGGGGGCGGTGGCGCGCAATGGCGGGGAAGTCCGGTTGGCCTCCAGTACCGTCAAGACAGTGGGGACTGGAAGTCATGGTGTCGTCGCGCAGGCCGGAATGGTGTCCTTGGACGACGTCGATGTCATTGTCGACGGCGCGCAGACGGCGGGCGTTCTCGCGGCATACGGTGGCCGGGTCAGTGCATCCAACACGGATGTCTCCAGCTACGGGCAGGGTGCGCCCGCGTTGTGGCTCAGCGGCTTCTTTCCGCGAGCGGACTTTGCCGACAGCCGGCTCAGCAATGTAGATGGACCCACGATCTACGTGAATGGCAGTGACGGGGTGAACGTCCAGCTCACGAACACCACCGTCGGCGGAAGCGGGCAATGGCTGTACGTGGGCGCGAACCTGGGCGGTGATCCGGCCGATGCCTACATCCATGCAGAGCGCTCTTCGTTGTCTGGCTTCGCCCAGACCGGCCCCGACAGCGTTTCAACCGTGGTGTTGAATGACAGCACGTGGCTGATGAGCGACTCATCGCTGCTGACGTCGCTCTCGCATCAGGCGGGTTTGATTGATTTCGGGGCACCGCTCGGCGATCCGGCGCTGCCGGAGAGCTACATGGCGCTGACCGTCACCGACTACGTCGGCTACGACGGGCTGCTCGCCATGAACACCTGGCTGGCCACGGACGGCTCAGCATCTGACCGGTTGGTCATCGTGGACGGTGCGGGCGCCGGCCAGAGTCGCATCCAGGTGCGCAACACCGGGGGCAGTGGCGCGGTGACCGAATCCAACGGCATCCTGCTCGTACAGTCCGTCAACGCAACCACATCGGCCGGCGCCTTCAGCCTTTCCAGCCCGGTCGTCGCCGGCCCATACGAGTATTTCCTCTATCAAGGCGGAGTTGCCGATGCGAGCAGCAGCGACACGGACAACAGCTGGTTCCTACGGTCGGTAATCGATTGCGCCGCCCCAGGTGCGCCCTCTCCACCGTGCCCAGCACCAGCACCACCACCACCCCCACCCCCGCCGCCACCGCCACCGCCACCGCCGCCGCCGCCGCCAGATCCAGACCCTGATCCTCCGCCGCTTCCTCCACCGGATCCGCCGCCGCAACCGCCGGT
>NZ_JASCOO010000046.1:0-32453 GCF_029959485.1 Stenotrophomonas sp. PS02301 | reverse complement strand
CCGCTGGCCGGCACCCACGCAGTCCATCGCTGCCATGAAACTGCCGGCCAGTGGCCGGCACTACTTTTCAGTTCGGCGCGGCGGAACCTCTCAGCTCGACGCGGTGCGGATCGCCTCGGGCAACGGCGCGCTCTTGCCGGTCTGCGTGTCCATCCAGACCACTACCACGTTGCCATCCGAATACAGCGTGCTGTCGTTCTTCTCGTCCACGATGCGGTGGCCGATGGTCACGCTGCTGTTGCCGAGACGCTCGACGAACAGCTCCACCACGATATCGTTGGGCCACACGATCGGCAGGCGGTAGTTGACGTTGGTCGCCGCCACTACCGGTGCGATCCGGTCGGTCATCGAAACGCCCTCCACGCCCAGCATCCAGCGCACGCGCGCTTCTTCCAGGTAGGAGATGTACTTGGCGTTGTTCACGTGGCCCATGCTGTCCATGTCGCGCCAGCGGACGCTGATCGGCACGCGGGCGAGGATCTTGTGCTCGTTGCTCATGCGGTCTTCTTCTTGGTCTTGCTGGGGGCTTTGGTCGCGGCGGTCTTGCGCACGGCCTTCTTCGGTTCCGGCTTGGCCTTGCGCGGCGGGCGGGCGTCGGGCTTGTTGGCCACGGCCGCCGGCTGTTCCGGACGCGCGCTGGTGGAGGGCAGCATTTTGGCCAGGAACTGGCCGGTGTACGAGGTTGGGCAGGCCGCCACGTCCTCCGGCGTACCGGTGACCAGGATGGTGCCACCGCGATGGCCACCTTCCGGACCCAGATCGACGATCCAGTCGGCGGTCTTGATCACGTCCAGGTTGTGTTCGATCACCACCACCGTGTTGCCTTCGTCGCGCAGCTTGTGCAGCACGCCGAGCAGCGCCTCGATGTCGTGGAAGTGCAGGCCGGTGGTCGGCTCATCCAGGATGTACAGCGTGCGCCCGGTATCGCGGCGCGACAGTTCCTTGGACAGTTTCACGCGCTGCGCTTCACCACCGGACAGCGTGGTCGCGCTCTGGCCCAGCTTGATGTAGCTCAGGCCCACATCGAACAGCGTTTCCAGCTTGCGCGCGATGCTCGGCACCGGCTCGAACAGCTTCAGGGCATCTTCGACGGTCATCTGCAGCACGTCGTTGATGTTGTAACCCTTGTAGAGGATCTCCAGCGTTTCGCGGTTGTAGCGCTTGCCGTGGCAGACATCGCAGGGCACGTACACGTCCGGCAGGAAGTGCATTTCCACCTTGATCAGGCCATCGCCCTGGCACGCTTCGCAGCGGCCACCGCGCACGTTGAAGCTGAAACGCCCCGGCGAATAGCCGCGTGCACGCGCTTCGGGCACCTGCGCGTACAGCTCGCGCAGCGGCGTGAACAGACCGGTGTAAGTGGCCGGGTTCGAGCGCGGGGTGCGGCCGATCGGCGACTGGTCGATGTCCACCACCTTGTCGAACAGATCCAGGCCGTCGACTTCCTTGTATGGGGCGATCGGGTGCGAGGAGCCGTTGATCTCGTTGGCGGCCAGCGAGAACAGGGTGTCGTTGATCAGGGTCGACTTGCCCGAGCCGGACACGCCGGTGATGCAGGTCAGCAGGCCCGACGGAATATCCAGGTCCACGCCCTTGAGGTTGTTGCCGCTGGCACCGCGCAGGTGCAGGGTCATCTTCGGGTTGGGCTTGTGCCGGCGCGCCGGGATCTCGATGGCGCGCTTGCCCGACAGGTATTGGCCGGTCAGCGAACGCGGCGCATCCAGGATGTCCTGCAGCGTGCCCTGGCCCACGATCTCGCCGCCGTGCACACCCGCGCCCGGACCGATGTCCAGCACGTAGTCGGCCAGGCGGATCGCGTCTTCGTCATGCTCGACCACGATCACCGTGTTGCCGAGGTCGCGCAGGCGGGTCAGGGTACCGAGCAGGCGCTCGTTGTCGCGCTGGTGCAGGCCGATCGACGGCTCATCCAGCACGTACATCACGCCGACCAGGCCGGCACCGATCTGCGAGGCCAGCCGGATGCGCTGGGCTTCACCACCGGACAGGGTGTCGGCCTTGCGCTCCAGGGTCAGGTAATCCAGGCCGACGTCGACCAGGAAGCCGAGCCGTTCGCCGATCTCCTTGACGATCTTGCCGGCGATCTCGCCGCGCCAGCCGGGCAGGCTCATGCTGCTGAAGAACTTCAGCGCATCGTCGATCGGCATCACCACCAGTTCCGGCAGCGCACGGTCGGCCACGAACACATTGCGCGCGGCCTTGTTCAGGCGCTGGCCCTGGCACTCGGGGCAGTTGCGCTCGCTGATGTACTTGGCCAGCTCTTCGCGCACGGCCGAGGATTCGGTCTCTTTGTAGCGGCGTTCGAGGTTGGGAATGATGCCCTCGAAGCGATGCTTGCGCTGGGTTCGGCCACCGGCTTCGGTGAAGTAGGTGAAGGTGATCGTCTCTTCGCCGCTGCCGTACAGCACGGCTTGGCGCACGTCCTCGGGCAGGCTCTGCCAAGGGGCGTCGGTGTCGAACTTGTAGTGCTTGGCCAGCGAGGCGATCAGCTGGAAGTAGTACGCATTGCGGCGGTCCCAACCGCGCACGGCGCCGGCCGAGAGCGACAGCTCCGGGTGCACCACCACGCGCGAGGGGTCGAAGAACTCGGCCATGCCCAGGCCATCGCAGCCCGGGCAGGCGCCGACCGGCGAGTTGAACGAGAACAGGCGCGGTTCCAGCTCCGGCAGCGAGTAATCGCAGACCGGGCAGCTGTACTTGGAGGAGAACAGATGCGCAGGCGCATCCTCCACATCCAGCGACTGCACCGAGACCATGCCGTCGCCAAGCTTGAGCGCGGTTTCAAAGCTCTCGGCCAGGCGCTGCTTGATGTCCTCGCGCGGGCGGAAACGGTCGATCACCGCTTCGATGGTGTGCTTCTGGCGCAGTGCCAGCGGCGGCACCGCATCGATTTCATGCAGCTGGCCGTCCACCCGCACGCGCACATACCCCTGCGCGCGCAGCTGGTCGAAGACCTGGGCGTGCTCGCCCTTGCGCTCGCGGATCACCGGCGCCAGCAGCATGTAGCGCTGCTCGGCATCCAGGGTCAGCACGTGGTCGACCATCTGGCTGACCGTCTGCGCTTCCAGCGGGTAGCCGTGGTCCGGGCAGCGCGGGCTGCCGACGCGGGCGTACAGCAGGCGCAGGTAGTCGTAGATCTCGGTGATCGTGCCGACGGTCGAGCGCGGGTTGTGCGAGGTCGATTTCTGCTCGATCGAGATCGCCGGGGACAGGCCCTCGATGTGGTCCAGGTCCGGCTTTTCCATCACGCTGAGGAACTGGCGGGCATAGGCCGACAGCGACTCCACGTAACGACGCTGGCCTTCAGCGTAAATGGTGTCGAACGCCAACGAGGACTTGCCCGAGCCGGACAGGCCGGTGATGACAATCAGCTTGTCGCGGGGCAGGTCGAGATCGATGTTCTTGAGATTGTGCGTCCGCGCGCCGCGGATGCGGATGAAATCCATCGCCATGGGGGATCCGTTGTGGGGCTTCGGCTCAGGGAGCCGGCAAGCGGGTGGGGCAATCGGAAACGGCAATCGGTCAGCCTACCGAGCTTGGGATTTGGGGGCAATCGCGGACTTTGCCACCCCCATGTCTCATTCCCTGAGACCCCACCAGCCGGTTTCCTGAACCGTATTCAGCCAAATCCGGGTCAGAGCAGGGGGTGGGTTGACCCGAAGTGGTTGAAGTCATTAAAATTCCGCTTCTGTCCGCCCTCGATGGCGGCAGTCCATAGACCACAATAACTACAGAGGAAGTCTGGTCATGTACGCAGTACTGGTAACCGGCGGTAAGCAATACCGCGTGGCGCAGGGCGAAACGCTCCGCGTTGAAAAGCTCGAAGTCGAAGTCGGCAACGAGATCAAGTTCGACAACATCCTGATGCTGGGCGACAGCGATGGCATCAAGCTGGGCGACGCGCTGAGCGGCGCTTCGGTCACTGCCAAGGTCGTGTCCCAGGGTCGTGCCGACAAGGTCCGGATCATCAAGTTCCGTCGCCGTAAGCACCACATGAAGCGCCAGGGTCACCGTCAGTACTACACCGAAATCGAGATCACCGGCATTGCCGGTGGCAGCAAGTAATAAGGAGAAGCAGTCATGGCACATAAGAAGGGCGTAGGCTCATCGCGCAACGGTCGCGACTCCAACCCGAAGTACCTCGGCGTCAAGATTTTCGGTGGCCAGGCCATCGATGCCGGCAACATCATCGTGCGTCAGCGCGGCACCCAGTTCCATCCGGGTACCGGCGTTGGCCTCGGCCGTGACCACACCCTGTTCGCGCTCGTCGACGGCAAGGTGGAGTTCTCGGTCAAGGGCCCGAAGAAGCGTCGTACCGTCAGCGTCGTCGCCGAAGCCTGATCTTCAGCGGTACGCAGGCGCCCACGCCACGGCGTGGGGTCGCTGACGAAAGCCCCGCTTCGGCGGGGTTTTTCGTTGGTATCAACTATCGGGCGGGACATTTCCCGCCGCCGGCCCTGGATCGTACCGGGGCCGTTAGACTCTGCGGTGGGGTGCACCTCGCGCCCGCCGCCTCCAGATTGGCATCCAGAATCATGAAACTTGTAGACGAAGCAGAAATCCAGGTGATCGCCGGCAATGGCGGCAACGGCTGCATCGGTTTCCGTCGCGAGAAGTTCATTCCGCTGGGCGGGCCGGACGGTGGCGACGGCGGTAATGGCGGCAGCGTGTGGATCCGCGCCGACGAGAACCTCAACACCCTGGTCGATTTCCGCCATGACCGCATCTTCAAGGCGCAGCGCGGCGAGAACGGCATGGGTCGCCAGGCCTATGGCAAGGGCGGCGAAGACCTGGTCATCACCGTGCCGATCGGCACCGTGATCATGAACGTCAGCACCGATGAAGTGATCGGCGATCTGACCAGCCATGGCGACCGCCTGCTGGTGGCCAAGGGCGGCCGCGGTGGCCTGGGCAACATGCATTTCAAGAGCTCCACCAACCGCTCGCCGCGCCAGGCGCTGCCGGGCGAAGAGGGTGAAGAGCGCCTGCTCAAGCTCGAGTTGAAGCTGCTGGCCGACGTCGGCCTGCTGGGCTTCCCGAACGCCGGCAAGAGCACGCTGATCCGTGCGGTGTCGGCGGCGACCCCGAAGGTCGCCGATTACCCGTTCACCACGCTGTACCCCAATCTGGGCGTCGTGCGCGTGGAGAACTACCGCAGCTTCGTGATCGCCGATATTCCCGGCCTGATCGAGGGTGCGGCCGATGGCGCGGGCCTGGGCGCGCAGTTCCTGCGCCACCTGCAGCGCACCCGCCTGCTGCTGCACCTCGTGGATATCTCCCCGATGGAAGGTGGCGTGGAAGGTGTCTCGCCGATCGAGCAGGTCCGTGCGATCGAGCGCGAGCTGGAAAAGCACGACCCGGAGCTGCTGAACAAGCCGCGCTGGCTGGTGCTGAACAAGGCCGACCTGATGTTCGAGGACGAGGCCAAGGCCGCCGCCGAGAAGATCGTCGCCGAGCTGGGCTGGACCCAGCCGTGGTACCTGGTCTCGGCCCTGGGCCGTGAAGGCACCTGGCCGATCATGAACAACGTGATGGCCTTCTTCGATCGCCAGAAGGAAGACGAGGCGCAAGCGCGCGATGCGTACTGAGCGCACCCGCGCGCCCCTGAGAAACCCGGCTGCGGCCGGGTTTTTCTGTGGTGCCGTCGTCACCGCCGACCGGGCCGACCGGGCCGGCCGTCGCAGATCGCAGGCAACAAAAAACCCGGCCGGGGCCGGGTTTTTCTCTGCGGCTGGGTCGAAGCCACGCAGTGCGTGGCTCTACGACACCCGCAGCGCCGTATCAGGCGGCCTTGATGGCCTTGATGCGCGCGGTCAGGCGGCTCTTATGGCGAGCAGCCTTGTTCTTGTGGATCAGACCACGCGAGCTGAAACGGTCGAGGATCGGCTGGGCAACAGCGAAGGCTGCCTCGGCGCCGGCGGCGTCATTGGCATCCAGAGCCTTGATCACCTTCTTGACAGCGGTGCGCAGCATCGAACGCTGAGCCGTATTGCGCGCGTTGCGCACGACGGTCTGCTTGGCGCGCTTCTTGGCGGACTTGATATTGGCCACAGTGGTGGTTTCCTGAAAAATCGGTGTAATGGGAACAGCAAGCTGGAAAGTATGATGGCTCGAAAAATGTACGTCAAGTCAATTGTCAAGAGGGAACACGGGTGAGTTCACCAAGGATGTTGCGGGGCCTGCTGTCTTTCAGCAGCATGACCATGATTTCGCGGGTGTTGGGGCTGGTTCGCGACCTGGTCATCACCACCACGTTCGGCACCAATGCGGTGACCGATGCCTTCTGGGTCGCCTTCCGGGTGCCCAATTTCCTGCGCCGGCTGTTCGCCGAAGGCTCGTTCGCCACCGCGTTCGTCCCGGTGTTCACGGAGGTGAAGGAAACCCGCTCGCATGCCGAACTGCGCGAACTGATGTCGCGCGTGGCGGGCACCCTGGGCGGCGTCCTGCTGCTGGTCACCGCGCTGGCGTTGATCTTCGCGCCACAGCTGGCGACCCTGTTCTCCAGCGGGGTGGATACCGACCCGGCCAAGCACGGCCTGCTGGTGGACCTGTTCCGGCTGACCTTCCCGTTCCTGCTGTTCGTCTCGCTGACCGCGCTGGCCGGCGGAGCGCTCAACAGTTTCCAGAAGTTCGCGATGCCGGCGCTGACCCCGGTGATCCTCAACCTGTGCATGATCGCCGGTGCGCTGTGGCTGGCCCCGCGGCTGGGTGGCACCCCGGAGAAGCAGATCCTGGCGCTGGGCTGGGCGGTGCTGGCCGCCGGCCTGCTGCAGCTGCTGTTCCAGCTGCCGTCGCTGAAGGGCATCAACCTGCTGACCCTGCCGCGCTGGGGCTGGCAGCATCCCGGGGTGCGCAAGGTGCTGACCCTGATGGTGCCGACCCTGTTCGGTTCCTCTATCGCGCAGATCAACCTGCTGCTGGATACGGTGATCGCCGCCAAGCTGACCGATGGCTCGCAGTCCTGGCTGTCGCTGGCCGACCGCTTCCTGGAACTGCCGCTGGGCGTGTTCGGCGTGGCGCTGGGCACGGTGATCCTGCCGGCGCTGGCCCGCCACCATGTCAGTACCGACAAGGCCGGCTTCTCCAGTGCGCTGGACTGGGGCCTGCGCACGACGCTGCTGATCGCCATCCCGGCCATGCTGGGCCTGCTGCTGCTGGCCGAGCCGCTGATTGCCACCGTGTTCCAGTACGGCCGCTTCACCGCGTTCGATACCCGCATGACCGCGCTGTCGGTGTACGGCCTGAGCTTCGCCCTGCCGGCCTTCGCGCTGCTCAAGGTGGTGCTGCCGGCCTTCTACGCCCGTCAGGACACCCGCACCCCGGTCCGCGCCGGTGTGGTCGCGCTGGTGGCCAACATGGTCTTCAACGTCATCCTGCTGGCCGTGCTGTACCACGTGATGGTGCCGGAGGCGCTGAAAGCGCAGGGCGTCTGGGTCGCGTTGGGCAAGCAGCCTGGCCTGCATCTGGCGCTGGGTATCGCCAGTGCGCTGTCCAGTTATCTGAACCTTGGCCTGCTCTGGTACTGGCTGGGCAAGACCGATGTCTACCAGCCCAAGGCGGGCTGGGGCGGCTATGCGACCAAGCTGGGGCTGGCCTGCCTGGCCATGGTGGCGGTGCTGCTGGGCCTGCGCTACGGGATGGCGGACTTCACCGGCATGGACAAATGGCACCGGATCGGCAACCTCGCGCTGCTGGTCGGCGGCGGTGGCCTGACCTATCTGGTGGCCCTGGTTGCCATGGGCTTCCGCCCGCGCCATCTGCGGGAGCATTGATCCGGGGGCAGCCCGGCTATACTTCATGGCTATCTCTTGCAAAGCATCGGCCCCGGTGGGCCGTATTCCACGTAGATGAGCAGGCTGTTTAGAAGCGTCGAAGGCGGGCAGTTGTTCCCGCACGGAAGCGTGGTCTGCATCGGCGCATTCGACGGCCTGCACCTGGGTCATCGTGCGTTGGTGCGCCACGCCGTTTCGCGCGCGCGCGCGCTGGGCGTGGCTGCCGTGGCGGTGGCTTTCGAGCCACTGCCGCGCGAGTACTTCGCCCAGGGCGAGCCGCCGCCGCGGTTGACCCTGGCCCGTGACAAGGTCGCCATGCTGCGCGAACTCGGCGTGGATGCGATCGGCCTGCTGCGCTTCGATGCGCGCATGGCCGCGATGCAGGCCGAGGCGTTCGTCGAGCAGCTGCTGGTGCACCGGCTGAGCGCGCGCGAGGTGTGGATCGGGCCGGAGTTCTGCTTCGGCAACCGCCGCAAGGGCGATCTGGCCCTGCTGCAGGCGATGGGCCGCGAGCGTGGCTTCAGTGCCGGTGAGATCGAGCCGGTCGACCTGCACGGTGAGCGCATTTCCAGCACCCGCATCCGCCAACTGCTGCGCGCCGGTGATTTCCGTCATGCCGGCGATCTGCTGGGCAGGCCGTATACGATTGGGGGCAGGGTAGTGCGCGGCCGCCAGTTGGGCCGTACGCTGGGCTTCCCGACCGCCAACCTGCGCTTCCCGAAGACGCCGGCGCTGTCGGGTATCTACGCGACCTGGGTCCACGGCGTGTTCGATCAGCCGTGGCCGTCGGTCTCCAGCTTCGGTACGCGTCCCACCGTGGATGGCGTGGAGCCGCTGCTGGAAGCGCACCTGTTTGATTTCCAGGGCGACCTGTACGGCCGCCACATCGATGTCGAGTTCGTCGCCAAGCTGCGCGACGAAGAAAAGTTCCACGATCTGGCTGCGTTGACCGACCAGATGCACCGTGACGCCGAACAGGCCCGTCACATCCTTTCCGAACACAGATTGCGAGCCACTGCGTGAGCCAGGACTACAAAGCCACCCTTCATCTGCCGGCAACCGAATTCCCGATGCGCGGCGACCTGCCCAAGCGCGAGCCGGGCATTCTGTCGCGCTGGGAGGACGAGGGCCTTTACGCCCGCCTGCGCGACAACGCGCAGGGCCGCCCGCTGTTCGTGCTGCACGACGGCCCGCCTTACGCCAATGGCCAGATCCACCTGGGCCACGCGGTCAACAAGATCCTCAAGGACATCATCGTCAAGTCGCGCTACCTGGCCGGCTTCGATGCGCCCTACGTACCGGGCTGGGATTGCCACGGCCTGCCCATCGAGATCGCGGTCGAGAAGAAGTGGGGCAAGGTCGGCGTCAAGCTCGATGCGGTCGCCTTCCGCCAGAAGTGCCGCGAGTTCGCCGAAGAGCAGATCGAACTGCAGCGCCGCGACTTCAAGCGCCTGGGCGTGATCGGCGATTGGGACAACCCGTACAAGACGCTGAGCTTCGATTTCGAAGCCAACGAGATCCGTGCGCTCTCCAAGGTGTTCGCCAACCGTCACATCGTGCGCGGCGCCAAGCCGGTGTACTGGTGCTTCGACTGTGGCTCGGCGCTGGCCGAAGCGGAAATCGAATACCAGGACAAGACCTCGCCGGCGATCGACGTGGCCTACGTGTCGCGTGATTCGCAGCAGCTGGCCGAGCGCTTCGGCGTGACGCTGCCGGCCGATGTCGAGGTGGCGGTGCCGATCTGGACCACCACCCCGTGGACGCTGCCGGCCTCGCTGGCGGTGTCGCTCGGTGCGGAGATCGAATACGTGCTGGCCGAAGGCCCGGCCCACCACGGCAAGCGCCGTTGGCTGGTGCTGGCCGCCGCGCTGGCCGAACGTTCGCTGCAGCGCTACGGCGTGGAAGGCCTGGTCGTGCACGGTCGTGCCACCGGCGCCGCGCTGGAAAATCTGCTGCTGGCCCATCCGTTCTACCCGCAGCGCGACATCCCGCTGCTCAATGGCGACCACGTCTCCGACGAAGACGGTACCGGCGCGGTGCACACCGCTCCGGGCCATGGCCAGGAAGACTTCGTGGTCAGCCAGCAGTACGGGCTGATGGAGAAGTACAACGCCGGCCAGATCAACCCGGTCGACGGCCGTGGCGTGTACCTGTCCTCGACCCCGCCGGCCGGCGATGTCGAGCTGGCAGGCGTACACCTGTGGAAGGCCCAGCCGTTGATCGTCGATGTGCTGCGTGCCTCCGGTGCGCTGCTGGCGTATGTCGAGATCGTGCACAGCTACCCGCACTGCTGGCGCCACAAGACGCCGGTCGTGTTCCGCGCCACCCCGCAGTGGTTCATCTCGATGGACAAGGCCAACCTGCGCCGCGATGCGATGGCCGCGATCGACAACGTCGGCTGGTTCCCGAGCTGGGGCAAGGCGCGCATCGGCTCGATGGTCGATGGCCGCCCGGACTGGTGCATCAGCCGCCAGCGCACCTGGGGCGTGCCGATCGCGCTGTTCACCCACCGCGAAACCGGTGAGCCGCACCCGCGCACCGTGGAATTGATGCAGCAGGTCGCCGACCGCGTGCAGGCCGAAGGCATCGACGTGTGGTACTCGCTGGACAGCGCCGAGCTGCTGGGCGAGGAAGCGCCGCAGTACGAGAAGGTCACCGACATCCTCGATGTCTGGTTCGACTCGGGCGTGACCCATGAAGGCGTGCTGCTGGCGCGTGGCTTCGGCAAGCCGGCCGATCTGTATCTGGAAGGCTCGGATCAGCACCGCGGCTGGTTCCAGTCCTCGCTGCTGACCGGCGTGGCCATCGACAAGCAGGCCCCGTACAAGCAGTGCCTCACCCATGGTTTCACCGTGGATGAGAAGGGCCGCAAGATGTCCAAGTCGCTGGGCAACGGCATCGAGCCGCAGGACATCATGAAGACCCTGGGCGCGGACATCCTGCGCCTGTGGATCGCCTCGGCCGATTACAGCAATGAAATGTCGCTGTCGCAGGAAATCCTCAAGCGCAACGCGGATGCCTACCGGCGCCTGCGCAACACCGCGCGCTTCCTGCTCGGCAACCTGGACGGCTTCGACCCGGCCCAGCATCTGGTGGCCCCGGCCGACATGGTCGCGCTGGACCGCTGGATCGTGCATCGCGCCTTCGAGGTGCAGGAGAAGATCAAGGCGGCGTACACCGGCTACAACATGGCCGAGATCGTGCAGCTGCTGCTGAACTTCTGCAGCGTGGATCTGGGCTCGGTGTATTTGGATGTCACCAAAGACCGCCTGTACACCATGCCGGTGGACTCGCGCGGCCGCCGCTCGGCGCAGACCGCGATGTACCACATCGCCGAAGCGTTCACGCGCTGGATCGCGCCGATCCTGAGCTTCACCGCCGATGAGCTGTGGGGGTACCTGCCGGGCGAGCGCAAGGAGAACGTGCTGTTCGCCACGTGGTACGACGGTCTGGTTCCCTTGCCGGCCGATGCACCGCTCAACGCAGCCGACTTCGACCAGCTGCTGGCCCTGCGCGAGCAGGTCGCCAAGGTGCTTGAGCCGATGCGCGCCAACGGTGCGATCGGTGCGGCGCTGGAAGCGGAGATCACCGTCGCCGCCGATGCCGAGACCGCCGCGCGCTGGCAGCCGCTGGCCGAGGAGCTGCGCTTCCTGCTGATCAGCGGTGACGTGCAGGTGCGCCCGGCGACCACCGACGAGGTGTTCGTCAGCGCCCAGCCGACCGGCAAGCAGAAGTGCGTGCGCTGCTGGCATTACCGCGCCGATGTCGGCTCGGTCGCTGCGCACCCGGAACTGTGCGGCCGCTGCGTGACCAACATCGACGGTGCCGGCGAAGACCGGCGGTGGTTCTGATGACCGCCGCCCGTCCGCGTCCGAACGCGCTGATCTGGCTGCTGCTGTCGGCAGCGATCATCATCGCCGACCAGTGGAGCAAGGCCTGGGTGCTGTCCAGCCTGCCCGAGTACGAGCCGGTGGTGGTCATCGAGGGCTTCTGGAACTGGTACCGCACCTACAACACCGGCGCCGCATTCAGCTTCCTGAGCGATGCCGGTGGCTGGCAGCTGTGGTTCTTCACCGCGCTGGCGTTGGGCATCAGCGGCCTGATGGCCTACTGGATGTGGGGCACCGCGCGCGGTGCCTGGCGCAGCGCCGTGCCTTACGCGCTGGTGATCGGCGGGGCGATCGGCAACGTGATCGACCGCCTCATGCACGGTCACGTCGTCGACTTCATCCAGTGGCATATCGGGGACCATTACTGGCCCTCGTTCAACATCGCCGACTCGGCGATCGTGGTCGGCGCGGTGGGTATCGCCCTGTTCGGCCTGTTCGACGGCAAGGCTGCCAAAAAAGCGGGATAATTCCCTCCTGTATCCGTAACAACCCGGCTCACGCCGGCCGGAGTATCTGACCGATGGATGTGTTGCTCGCCAATCCGCGTGGTTTCTGTGCCGGTGTCGATCGTGCGATCGAGATCGTCAAGCGCGCGATCGAGACCCTGGGTGCGCCGATCTACGTGCGCCACGAGGTCGTGCACAACCGGTTCGTGGTGGATGACCTCAAGGCCCGCGGCGCGATCTTCGTCGAAGAACTCGATGAAGTGCCGGACGACAACACGGTGATCTTCAGCGCGCACGGCGTCTCCCAGGCCGTGCGCCAGGAAGCCGACCGCCGTGGTCTGAAGGTGTTCGACGCGACCTGCCCGCTGGTCACCAAGGTGCACCTGGAAGTGGCCCGCCACTGCCGCGCCGGCCGCGACGTGGTGCTGATCGGGCACGCAGGGCACCCGGAAGTGGAAGGCACGATGGGCCAGTGGAACCGCGAGCGCGGCACCGGCCAGATCTACCTGGTGGAGGGTGTGGAAGACGTCGCCACGCTGGTCATCGACCAGCCGGAGAACTTCGCCTACACCACCCAGACCACGCTCTCGGTGGATGACACGCGCAGCATCATCGACGCGCTGCGCACCCGCTTCCCGGCGATGCAGGGCCCGAAGAACGATGACATCTGCTACGCCACCCAGAACCGCCAGGACGCCGTGCGCGATCTGGCCAAGCGTTGCGATCTGGTGCTGGTGGTCGGCTCGCCGAACAGCTCCAACTCCAACCGCCTGAGTGAACTGGCGCGCCGTGATGGCGTGGAGTCCTACCTGATCGACGGTGCCGACGAGATCGACCCGGCGTGGGTGGCCGGCAAGAAGCACATCGGCTTGACCGCCGGTGCCTCGGCACCGCAGGTCCTGGTGGATGGTGTGATCGCGCGTCTGAAGGAGCTCGGTGCCACCGGTGTGGGCGAACTGGAGGGCGAGCCGGAATCGATGGTGTTCGCGCTGCCGAAGGAACTGCGGCTGCGGTTGGTCGACTGACCGCGCAGCATTCCGCCACGCATGCCATGGCGCTGCCCCGGTAGTGCCGGCCGCTGGCCGGCAGCGCACCCCGGATGGCCCTGATCGCGACCGGCAGACAGAACGTCACTGCGCGCCGCTGTGCCAATCATGGCCGCAACGCGACGTATGACCTTTGGCCATGGGGCAGGGCGCTGGCGGAGGACTAGGATCGAGCCTTCCCCCGCTGGAGCCTGCCTGATGAAGATGCGTGCCATTGCCCTGTCCGTGTTGCTGGCCGTGTCCGCCACCGGCGTGCAGGCGCAGACACCGCCGCCGCAGGACGTGGCCTTCCCGGGCCTGCTGCGCATCGACGTGGACGCGCGCGACATCGGGCGACGCATCTTCAAGGTGAAGGCCACGGTGCCGGCCAAGCCCGGCCCGCTGACCCTGCTGTACCCGCAGTGGCTGCCCGGGGCGCATTCACCCAGCGGCCCGATCGACAAGCTCGCCGGCCTGGTAGTCACCGCCAACGGCACGCCGCTGCAGTGGACGCGCGATCCGTACGACGTCTATGCCTTCACCGTGCAGGTGCCGCAGGGCGCCAGCGAAGTGGTGGCCGAGTTCAAGTTCCTCTCTTCGCAGGGCACCCAGGGCCGCGTGGTGATGACCCCGGACATGCTCAACCTGCAGTGGAATGCCAATTCGCTGTACCCGGCCGGGGTGATCACCCGCAACATCCAGGCGCAGGCCACGGTTACTCTGCCGCCGGGCTGGTCGTACGCCACCGCGCTGGATACCGAGCGCCGCGAAGGCGACACCGTGGTGTTCAAGCCGATCAGCTATGACCACCTGGTCGACTCGCCGCTGTTCGCCGGCCGCCACTTCCAGCGCTTCGATCTGGACCCCGGTGCGAAGGTGCCGGTGCACCTGAATGTCTTCGCCGATGAGGCCAAATCGCTGGCGGCCAAGCCCGAGCAGATCCAGGCGCATCGCGCGCTCGTGCAGCAGATGTACAAGCTCTACGGCGCACGCCACTTCGACCGCTACGAGTTCCTGCTGGCGCTGACCGACAAGCTCGGCGGCATCGGCCTGGAGCACCAGCGCTCCAGCGAGAACAGTGGCGAGACCGGCTACTTCACCGAGTGGGACAAGACCTGGCTGGGCCGTGATCTGCTGCCGCACGAGTTCAACCACTCCTGGAACGGCAAGTACCGGCGTGGCGCCGATCTGACCACCGCCAACTTCAACGTGCCCATGGGCGACAGCCTGCTGTGGCTGTACGAAGGCCAGACCCAGTTCTGGGGCCAGGTGCTGGCTGCGCGTTCCGGGCTGTGGAGCAAGCAGCAGACCCGCGACGTGCTGGCCAATGTGGCGGGCACCTATGATCGCGGTCGCCCCGGCCTAGCCTGGCGCAACCTGCAGGACACCACCAACGACCCGACCATCGCCCAGCGCCGCGCATTGGCCTTCCGCAACTACCAGATGAGCGAGGACTACTACTCCGGCGGCCAGATGGTCTGGCTGGAGGTGGAGGGCAAGCTGCGCGCGCTGACGGGTAACAAGCGCGGCCTGGACGACTTCGCCAAGGCGTTCTTCGGCATGAACGACGGCGACTGGAACGTCCATCCGTATACCTTCGAAGAGGTGGTGAGCACGCTCAACGGCGTGGCGCCGTTCGACTGGGCCAGCTTCCTGCGCGAGCGCCTGGACGGGCACGGGCCGCTGACCGGTGGCCTGGAAGCGGCCGGCTGGAAGCTGGTCTATACCGATACGCCGAACGAGGCGTTCAAGGCGCAGGAAACCCGCGGCAAGAACAGCAACCTGCTGTACTCGATTGGCCTGTCGGTCAGCGAATCCGGCTACATCGGCGATGTGCTGTGGGACAGCCCGGCCTTCAACGCCGGTCTCATTCCCGGCATGAGCGTGGTCGCACTCAATGGCCGCGTGTTCAAGGCCGAGCAGTTGAAGGAGGCGATCACCGCCGCCAAGACCGACAAGGCGCCGCTGACGCTGCTGGTGAAGAGCTTCGATCGCATCGATACGGTGACGCTGGATTACCACGATGGGCTGAAGTACCCGTCGCTGGAGCGCATCGCCGGCAAGCCGGACCGGTTGGCGGAGTTGTGGAAGGCGCGGTGAGTGCGCTGCGTGGAGGCCGCTGGATCAGTCCGCGGCGTCCACATCCTGGGCGCTCTGGCACGCACGCTTCGGCGCACACAGGCGATCCAGCAGCGCCAGCGTGACCCCGTTGCTCCAGCCGAAGCCATCCTGCAGCGGGTACTCGCCACCGCCGCCGCCGGTGGCCGAACCGTCCACCACGTACTTCTCCACCAGCTTGCCCTCGCGGTCGTACACCGTCTGCACGGTGCGCAGGAAGCGCGTGCCGATCCGGCGGGCGAGGGTGTCCTGCCCATAGCGCTGCAGCCCGTCCACCGCGACCCACTGCAACGGTGCCCAGCCATTCGGGGCATCCCATTGCTGCCCGGTGGCCACGGTGGTGGTCAGCAGCCCGCCATCGCGGAGCAGCTGCGAATCGACTGCCTGGGCGGTACGGCGTGCCTGCGTGCGCCCGGCAACGTCCAGCCACAAGGGGAACAACGCCGCCGCAGTCAGGGCAGGGCGGGTCTGGCCGCGCTCCAGATCGCGATCCACGTACCAGCCTTGCGTGTCATCCCAGAGCAGTTGGTTGATGGCATGCTGACGCGCCTTCGCCAGTTGGGTGAAGGTGCGTGCGCCGCTGCGATCACCGGCCGCCTTGCTGGCGCGGGCCACGGTCGTTTCCAGATGGAACAGCAGGCTGTTCAAATCCACCGGCACGATCGCCGTGGTGTGGATGCTCGCCAATACTGACGGCTCGGCGAGCCAGCGTGAGCTGAAATCCCAGCCGGACTCAGCACCGGCGCGCAGGTCGCGATACACCTGCGAGGGCGCGCGCTGCGGCGCCTGGGCTGCGGTGGCCAGATCATCCATCCAGGACTCGGTGCGTGGCACCGCGCGGTCGTCCCAATAGCGGTTGAGCAGTTGCCCGTCTGCCAGTCGCACGACGCGTTCTCGCGCCTCGCCCGCTGCCAGCGTTTCCGCGCCGCGCATCCAGAACGCATGCTCGATGCGCAGCTGCGGCAGGTAACGGCGGTAGGCATCATCGCCTTCGTGGGTGGCGAGCAGATCCACCATCAGACTGAAGAAGGGCGGCTGCGAGCGGCTGAGGTAGTAGCTTCGGTTGCCGTTGGGAATATGGCCGTAGCTGTCGAGCTGGAACGCGAAGTTGTCCACCATGTCGCGCACCTGCTGCCAGCGACCACTGGAGGCCAGCCCGAGCAGGGTGAAATAGCTGTCCCAGTAGTACACCTCGCGGAAGCGCCCGCCGGGCACGACGTAGGGCTTGGGCAGCGGCAGCAGCGAGCCGCTCGGTTCCACCGTGTCGGTGGTGCGGGTCAGCACGGGCCACAGCCCCTCGATGTGCGCGCGCAGTGTCTCGCCCGCTGGCGGCACGTAGGGCTGGGTGTCACCGGGCACCGCGAAGTGCTCGGCCACGAAGGTTGCCAGATCGAATCCAGGTTGGGTCCTGGCGCGCTGCCACTCGGCGAGGAGGGGTGCGCTGGGCTGGCGGGGCACTGCATCCGCGAAGGTCTTCTGATCCTTGAACAGGTGCCCCCCCTGGACCTGCTGGAACAGGGGCTGCCATAGCTGGTCCGGTGTCTGCGGCGTCGGTGCCGTGTCGCGTGCCAGCGCAGTGGCACTCAGCAGCAGGGATGACAGCAGCAGACCGGCCAAGCGGGGACAGGGGCGCATGGGATGCCTCCGGAGGTGGGAAATCCACTGTACGGGGCGGCGCGTCAAGGGCTGGTACTTCCGGGGCAGCGCGCACGCGGTCATTGGGGTGCGGGCCGTTTGACGGTGCGGCCGCTTCCCTGATTGACCAAAGTGGTCCGCACCCCCTAGAATTCACGACCTCGCCGGAATAGCTCAGTTGGTAGAGCGGCGCATTCGTAATGCGTAGGTCGTAGGTTCGATTCCTATTTCCGGCACCAGATACAGCAAAAAGCCCCGGCCTTGGCCGGGGCTTTTTGTTTGGGGCGTTCGAGGCGATCAGCCTGCTGGGTGCACCGGATGCGAAGACCGCCGCCGGAACTTCCGCGACAGCCAATTCCCCGCATCATCCACCACGGTGAAGGCCGCGGGAATCACGATCAGGCTCAGCAGCGTGGAGGTGATCAAGCCCCCGATCACGGCGATCGCCATGGGCGCACGGAAGCTGGAATCCCCGGCAAAGCCCAGCGCGATCGGCATCATGCCCGCGCCCATTGCCAGGGTGGTCATGATGATCGGCTGGGCACGCTTGCGGCAGGCATCGATCAGCGCGTCGTGCTGGCTCATGCCGTGCTCGTCTTCGGCCATCACCGCGTAATCCACCAGCAGGATGGAGTTCTTGGTGGCGATGCCGATCAGCATCAGCAGGCCAATCAGCGCCGGCAGCGAGAGCATGTTCTGGGTGATCAGCAGCGCGCCGAACGCGCCGCCGGCAGACAGCGGCACCGCAGCCAGAATGGTGACCGGCATCAGCGCGTGGTTGAACAGCAGCAACAGCACCATGTAGATGCAGATCAACCCGGCGGCCATCGCAAGCATGAAGCCGATGAACAACTCGACGAACACCTCCGCATCGCCGGTGTTGAGGAAGGTCACGCCCGGCGGCAGCTGCTTGACGCCCGGCAGGGCCTGCACCTCGGTCATCACATCGCCCAGCGGACGACCGTTGAGTTCGGCGGTGAGGGTCACGTTGCGCTGGCGCTGGTAGCGCGAGATCTGCGAGGGGCCGCTGCCTTGCTGGATATCGGCGACCGCCGCCAGCGGCACCGGGCCATTGCGGCCGGGCACGCGCAACTGGCTGATCAAGCCTGGGTTGGCCAGGGTGGCTTCGGCAAAGCCGACCCGGATCGGTACCTGGCGGTCGGGCAGGTTGAGCTTGGCCAGGCGCTGTTCGTAGTCGCCAGCGGTGGCGATGCGGGCGGCTTCGGCGATGTCGGCGGTTGCGACGCCCAGGTCCGCGGCGCGGGCGGGATTCGGCACGATCTGCAGTTCCGGGCGCAGCAGCGAGGCGGTGGAGGTGACGCTGCCCAGGCCCTGGATACCGCGCAGGTCGCGTTCCAGTGCGGTGGCGGCATCCTGCAGGCGTTGCGGGTCGTCACCGGAGAGCACCAACTGCAGCAGGTTGCCGGGCTCGGAGCTGACATAGCTGACGCGCACGCCGGGCAGATCGGCCAGGCGCTCGCGCGCCTCACGTTCCAGCACGCGCTGGTCGCGGTCGCGTCCGTCGGCGCTGCCCCAGTCGAGCACCAGGGTCGCCTTGCGCGGCTCCCCGACGCCGGTCGCACCCGGATCGCCCAGGTCGAGCACGCTGCCGACCGCGGTATAGACCTGTTTGAGTTCGGGCATGTCCTTGAGCAGCCCGCGCGCGTGTTCGGCGACGGCCACGGTTTCCTGCAGGCGCGTGCCCGGCGGCAGTTCGAGATTGAGGTTGCTGCGGCCCAGATCGGACTGCGGGATGAAGGTGGCCGGGATGAACGGCACCAGCGCCAGTGACGCGACGAACAACCCGGTGGCCAGCCACAGGGTGCGGCCGCGATAGCGCAGGGCGGCGTCCACCCAGCCCAGGTACCACGTCATCAGTTTGGATTCCGGCTTCTCCTCGCCGTGCGGCTTGAGCAGGTAGGCGGCCATCATCGGGGTGAGCAGGCGGGCCACCAGCAGCGAGAACAGCACGGCGGTGGCAGCGGTCCAGCCGAATTCGCGGAAGAACTTGCCGGCGATGCCGGGCATGAAGGCCACCGGCACGAATACGGCGGCCAGCGTCAGCGAGGTGGCGATCACCGCGTTGCCGATCTCGCCGGCGGCCTCGCGTGCGGCTTCCAGCGGTGGCTTGCCCATGCGCAGGTGGCGCACGATGTTCTCGATCTCCACGATCGCATCGTCCACCAGGATGCCGACCACCACGGACAGCGCCAGCAGCGTGATGATGTTGAGGGTGAAGCCGAAGAAGTACATCACCGCGAACGTCGGGATGATCGACAGCGGCAGCGCCAACGCGGACACCCACGTTGCGCGCCAGTCACGCAGGAACAGCCACACCACCAGCAGCGCCAGCAGCGCGCCTTCCCAGAGCATGGTCATCGAGGAATCGTAGGAGCGGTGCGTCTCATCGATCGCCGTGGTGACCAGGCGGAAGTCGATGCCGGGATGCTCGGCCTTGATCTTGTCCAGCGCGTCATGCACGCCGGCCTCCACCTTGACCTCGCTGGAGCCGCGGGTGCGCGACATTGAGAACGCCACCACGCCCTTGCCGTCCAGCAGGGCGGCCTCGGTGGGATCGGCAGCGCCATCAGTGACCGTGGCCAGCGTGGACAGCCGCACGGCGCGCCCGTCCGGCAGGGCGATGGAGTAGTCGCGCAGCGCCTGTGCGTCACCGACGGTGCCCAGCGTGCGGATGGTCTGCTGCGCGCCCTCGACCTCGGTCTTGCCGCCGGCACGCTCCACCTGGATGCGGGCCAGCTGCTGCGATACATCGCCGGCGGTGATGCCCATCGCGATCAGGGCATTGGGATCCAGATCCACGCGTACCTGGCGCTGCACGCCGCCCACGCGGGTGACGCGCGCCACACCGGGCACGCCGTACATCGCACGTGAGATGTCACGGTCGACGAACCAGCTGGCTTCATCGGTGGTCATGTGCGGGGCGACCAGCGCGTAGGTCATCAGCGAGCCGCCGATATCGACCTTGGAGATCACCGGTTCCTGGATGTCCTGCGGCAGGTCGGTGCGGATGCGGGTGACTGCGTCGCGGGTGTCATCCAGCGCGGTGGCAAGATCGGCTTCCAACTGGAATTCGATGGTGGTGGTGCTGACGCCTTCGCTGACCGAGGACATCACGCGCTTGACGTTGTTGACCGTCGCCACCGAGTCCTCGACCTTGCGGGTCACTTCCGCTTCCAGCTGGCTCGGCGATGCGCCCGGCTGGGTGACGGTGACGGTGGTCATCGGGAAGGCGATGTCCGGGAAGCGGGCTACCGGCAGCTGATGGAAACCCCACAGGCCGGCCACGCACAGCACGAAGAAGATCAGCAGCGCAGGCAACGGGCGGTTGATCGCCCAGGCAGAGATGTTCATCGGGCGGCGGCCTTGGCATCGGCCACCACGCGCACGCGGTCGCCCTCACCGAGGAAGCCGGCGCCATCCACCACCACCTGATCGCCCGCCTTCAATCCTTCAAGGATCGCGGTACGGCCCTTGACGGCCTGGCCGGTGCTGACGCGGTGGCGGGTGGCCTGCTGTGTGTCGTTCACGGTGAACACGTAGTTGTGGCCATCGCGCTGCACGATTGCTGCGGTCGGGATGGTCAGCACCTGGCCGTCGCCGGTGACGATGCGGCCATCCACATAGATGCCCTGTTTGAGCGGGCCGGGCGTGGGCAGGTCGGCGTAGATCGTGCCGGTGCGGGTCTGCCCATCGACACCCGGGGTGACCGCGCGGATGCGGCCGCTGACCACCTGGCCGCCGTACGGCAGCTCCACGGTGTTGCCGACGGCGACATCAGCCAGCTGGTTTTCCGGCAGCTCCGCGCGCCATTCCAGGCGGCCATCGCGGATCAGGCGCAGCAGCTCGGTACCGGCGGAGACCACCTGGCCTGGCTGCACCAGGCGCTTGGAAATCAGGCCGTCGGCCGGCGCGCGCAGGTCGGCGAAATCGCGGCGCAGCTTGGCGGCGTCGCGCGCGGCACGGGCGGTGGCGGTCTGCGCCTCGGCATTGATGCGCGAGGCACGCAGCTCATCCAGGCTGCTTTCGCTGATCAGCTGCTGGGCGGCCAGCTTGGCGCTGCGCTCGAAGTTCATGCGGGTCAGCTCCTGCGAGGCCTGCGCCTGCCGCAACGAGGCATCGGCCTGCGCCAGCTCGCTGTCCAGGGTGCGATGGTCCACCTGCAGCAGCACCTGGCCCTGCTTGACCCATTGCCCCACGTCCACCAGCAACGCGGTGACGCGCTGGCCGCTGATCTCCACGCCCAGCTGCATTTCCTCGTAGGCGGTGACCGGCCCGGAAACCAGCACCGTGCGCGCCATGGTCTGCTGCTGCGCGGGCGCCAGCGAGACCGGCAGCGCCGAGCTGGCAGCGGCGGCGTCGGCCGAGGCCTTGTCGTCCTTGCCGCCACACGCGGACAGCAGCGCAGCGACCAGGATCAGGGAGAAACTGCGGAAGGAGGGTGCACGCATGGAGTGGCTTTCCGGGTCGGAACAGCGGGAAAAGAAAGGAAGGGGGCAATCAGGATTCGCGGGACAGGCGCAGTGCGATGCCATCCAGCATCAGGCCCAGCCCCTGCTCGAAGCGGGCGTCGAAATCGACCTCGCTCCACACGTCACGGGCCTGCCAGCAATGGGGAAAGCGGGCCTCGGCCAGCGCCATGAACGCCTCACCCAGCGCCTCCATGCTGCCGTCGCCGGGCCAGGACTGCTCCTCGATGACAAAGCCCATCGTGTAGTACACCAGGTCCATCGAGGTGGTCGCGGCAAAGCGTGCCGGCGCGCCGGCGCCCATCAGCGCGGCGATGCTGGCCTCACCCACCCGCAGCACGTTCTCGGTCGCCAGGAAGGTGCCGGCATACACCCGCGCACCGTCACGGCGGGCCTTGAAGGCCAGGCGGAACTCGCGCCCGATCTGCAGCAGGGTCTGCCGCCATGGCTGCCCGGCGGGGATCGTACGGGCGACGTCGCCGATCATGGCGTCGGCCATGGCGTCGATCAGCGCCTGCTTGCTCTTGAAGTGCCAGTACAGAGAGGGCGCCCGGATGCCCAGCGAGCAGGCCACCTTGCGCAGGGTAATACCCTCCAGGCCGGCCTCGTCGAGGATCCGGAAGGCCGCCTCGACGATGTTTTCCCGCGCGATGGGTTGGCGCACTGTGTTCTGGCCTAACGTTGTTAGGGGGCGAATCTAACAGTGTTAGGCTGGCGCGGGCAAGTGCCGCCCGCGTGCCTCAGAGGTCGATCAGGTCGGCCTGCAGCGCCGCCATCCGGACCCGGTTCCGGCCGCTGGTCTTGGCCTCATACAGCGCCTCATCCGCCCGGGCGATCAGCGCCTCCAGCAGCCGCTGGTCGCCGCCCGGCAGCGCCTCGCCGATCGCGCCACCGACGCTGACGGAGACGGCAATGCGCTCACTGCCCACGAAGATGGGTTCGGACGCCACCGCACTGCGCAGCCGTTCGGCGGCGGCGGGGATCTCGTCCACCGCGGACGCCGCCAGCAGGGCAATGAACTCCTCGCCGCCGAAGCGGGCGAACAGATCGCGCTCCCGCAGGGCGTCCCGGCAGCGTTTGGCGACCACCTTGAGGACTTCATCGCCGACCGGATGGCCGTAGGTATCGTTGATCTTCTTGAAGTGATCCACGTCCACCATCAGTACCGCGACGGCGCGGCCGTTGGCTTCGCGCGCGGCGATGATCTGGGCCGAGCATTCTTCGAAATGACGGCGGTTGGGCACGCCGGTCAAGGGATCGGAGGAGGCGAGGCGGCGCAGCTCGGCGGCCATCAGCAGATCGGCGGTGACATCGGTGAACAGCCAGATGCGCCCATGTGCGCCGTTGCCGCGCACCGGGTGGGTATCCACCTCGAAGGTGCGTTCGCCCAGTGTCCAGTTCTGCTTGGCCGCGAACTGGTCGTTGTTGATCTGGGCGCTGTAGGCCAGCTCCAGTTCGCCATGGTTGTCGCACCGTTGGCGCAGGGCGCGCATCGGGCCGGCGAGATCCGCGGCGCGGTGATCACCTGCCGTGCAACCCAGCAGTTCCGCTGCGTGCTCGTTGACCGCAGCACCTACGCCATCGCCATCGATCAGGACGATGCCTGCGGGCACGCTTTCAAACAGATCGAGGAACTGATTGCGGACGATGGCGCCGCGTGCGGCTTCCCGCCGCGCGGACAACAGCCGCGCCACGCTCGTTGCCAACAGCGGCACCTGCGCCGTCAACGCTGCGGGCGCAGGGGCGCTTCGCCAAACCAGCAGCAGGCCGCTCAGCGGCGCCCCGTGCGAAGGCGCCGGGACGTACAGCAGGTGGGCGGGGAGGCCTTCCAGGGCATGGATGATCGCCGTCGGCAGCCTGAACCCCGCCGCGTCCATGGCTTCGCCGTTCCAGCGGCACTCGAGGATGCCGCTGCGTGCCAGGTTGAAGCTCGGCGAGGGCAGTGCCGGGGCCGAGACCGCCCAGGTCGCCCGGCCGCCGGCGTCCACTTCCACCGCCATCACCAGGTCGGCGTGGGAGGCGAGGCGGGCGAACTGGCACAGGGCGGCCAGCGCGTCACTGTCGGACGTGGTCACAACGCGGTGCCTGCCAGTCGCTGTTCGAGGATGCGCATGACGTCATCCGGCGCGGTCATGTGCGGAAGATGCCCTGAGGCATCGATCACATCCAGGGTGGCGCCCTCGATCGCGTTGGCCAGCCAGTGGCCGACGGCAACCGGTACCGCCACGTCGTGTGCGGTCTGGATGAGGTGGACCGGGCGTGAAACCCGCGCGGCCAGGCTGCGCAGATCGGAGGTGAAAATCGTGCGCGACGTGTTGAGTGCGATGTCCGGGCGCATCTGGAACAGGGTATTGGAGAAATCGGCGACAACCGCGCTGTCCTCCACGCCGACGACCATCGGGGCGAAACCGGCGATCCAGGCCTGGTAGTTCGCACGCATGCTCTCGAACAGCTGC
The DNA here is from genome assembly GCF_029959485.1 of Stenotrophomonas sp. PS02301. Taxonomy (NCBI): domain Bacteria; kingdom Pseudomonadati; phylum Pseudomonadota; class Gammaproteobacteria; order Lysobacterales; family Lysobacteraceae; genus Stenotrophomonas; species Stenotrophomonas sp. PS02301. Next base: position 8,606 of record NZ_JASCOO010000046.1, on the reverse strand, counting down.
TCCAGGTCCTGCGGCTTGAAACCGCCGGTGTAGCCGGCGTCGTCGAGATAGCGCGGCGACGCACCGATGATGACCAGGCGCTCGAACAGCTCCGGCCGTGCAACGGCGGCGGCCGCGCCGATCATGCCGCTCATCGAGTGGCCGATGTAGGTGCAGTCACGCACGTCCAGTTCGTCCAGGATGTCGATCAGATCGTCGGCATAGCCGAACAGCGAGCCGTGCCGTTCGAAATCGTAGGTCTGCGCACCGTGCGGACCGCAGCCGGCAAGATCGAAGGAGATCACATCAAAGCGTGCTTCAAACCAAGGGCGCAGGGCGTTCCATGCGGTCTGATCGGTACCAAAGCCGTGTGACAGGATCGCGACTGATTTGCCCGCACCACTACGGCGCCCGTTGAACCGCTCGAAACTTTCCACGCACATCCACCCATGGCGTCCTGCAAGGGCCGAATACTAGGTCACGGGCGCGCGCGGGTCCAACGCGCGCCCGTGCCGAAGACCAGTTGCCGCAGATAGCCGCCGATGAAACCCGCGATGGCACCTGTGAGCGCACCGAGCAGCAAACGGGCGGCGACGCGGGCGATACGGCCGGCATGCAGCCGCACCCACGGCAACAATGTCATTGCCTGGGCACCGATCAGCAGGACCAGCACATCCAGCCCCAGCGCATCCACCACGGGCAGCAGTGGCGCCAGCAGTGGATTGCAGGCCATCAGGGTCACGATCGCGGCAGTGAGCGCGAACAGGGTGCGCCGGCCCATCGGCGTGGCGGTCCAGCGGAGAAGGCGGGCAGTCAGGGACACGGCAGGCTCCAGGCAGTTGGCCGGAGTGTACTGCGGTATCGTCATGCTCGAACTCCCGGGGATCACCCTCATGAAGATCGCAGTATTCAGCGCCCGCCCGTACGACCAGCAGTTTCTCGATGAGGCCAACCAGCGCTGCGGGGCAGGGCAGCCGTTCGAGTGTCTGTACTTCGATGCCGCGCTGGATCTGCATACCGCGCCGCTGGCGCAGGATTGCGAGGCGGTCTGCGTGTTCGTGAATGACCGGCTGGATGCCCCGGTACTGCAGGCGCTGCACGCGATGGGCGTGCGTGCGGTCCTGCTGCGCTGCGCCGGCTTCAACAATGTCGACCTGGCGGCGGCGGAGCAGCTGGGCCTGTTCGTGGCCCGCGTGCCCGCGTATTCGCCGGAGGCCGTGGCTGAACACGCGCTGGCGCTGGTGATGACGCTCAACCGCCGGACCCACCGTGCCTACAACCGGGTGCGTGAGGGCAACTTCATGCTCGATGGCCTGCTGGGCCGCACGCTGCATGGCAAGACGGTGGGCATCGTCGGCACCGGGCAGATCGGCCTGGCCACGGCCCGCATCTTCAAGGGCATGGGCTGCACCGTGCTGGGCCACGATCCGTATCCGTCGGCGGCCTTCGCCGCGATCGGCACGTCGGTGGCGCTGGATGAGCTGCTCGCCCGCTCGGATGTCGTCTCGCTGCACTGCCCGCTGACGCCGGACACCCATCACCTGATCGACGATGCGTCACTTGCCGGGATGAAGCCCGGGGCGATGCTGGTCAATACCTCGCGCGGCGGGCTGGTGGATACCCATGCGGTGATCCGCGCGCTGAAGTCGCGCCGCCTGGGGCATCTGGCCATCGATGTGTACGAGCAGGAGAGCGGGCTGTTCTTCCAGGACCGGTCTGGCGAGATCATCGACGATGACGCGTTCCAGCGCCTGATGACCTTCCCCAATGTGCTGGTGACCGGGCACCAGGGCTTCTTCACGGTGGAGGCGCTGCAGGAGATCTCGGCGATCACGCTGCGCAACCTGGGGCAATACGCCACTGGTACGCGGTGCCCGAATCTCGTACCACCGCCCGGCGGGTAACCCCCAAACGCACGCGGCCACCCCAGTGACGGGGCGGCCGCGTGCGTTCTGACACCTGTCGCGTTCGCAGCTGCGGTCAGGGCGAGCCCTGCAGCAGCTGCTTTTCAATCAGCTCCAAGGTGAAATGGGAGCCTGCCGGCGTAAGGTGGACGATATCCAGATAGAACGTTTCACCGCTCTTTGAATCCGAGCGCGTGAGGCAGCCATCGTCGTTGCACAGTACCTCGGTCAGCGAGATATATTCCACGCCGGTCTGCTTGGCAATTTGGCGCATAAGCTCCTCGGCCGTGGCGGTCCGGTAGTCGGCAGCTCCGGTCGCGTGGTCGCCCTGGCCCATGCCGTACTTGCTGTAGTCCAGACGCGACGAAGGTGTGGCATGCAACGGATCATCGCGCCAGATGTTGAACACGATCCGCGACGGAGTGTCCTTCCACGACGGCGGCGGGCCCAGCATGACCACGCGACGAACACCCAAAGCCTTGAGGCGAGTGAGCGTCGCAGGCAGATTCGCCTTGTCGTAGTAGTGCCACATGGCGGCCATCAGCACGGTATCCGGCTTGAGTCGAGCGATGGAGGCCAGGGCCCAGTCGTTGTTATAGGTACACGCCGGATTGGTGCCCGCGAAGTCGGCCATCGGCGGGCAGGCTGAAGACGTGAACTGCGCCAGACGCATCTGGTCGCTACGCTGCTGCAGGCCGCGGATGCCGGTGTACAACGAAGCAGCAGACGAGTCACCCCACAGCACCCAAAGCGGCTTGGTACCCTGATCCACGCATTCCGAAGCGTACTTGTCGGCGTTGTCGCCCAGCTCCATGAAGCAGACATGGTTACGCAGGCCAGCACGATAGGCCTCCAGGTCGTACTCGGTGGCGCGCTGGATGATCTCGGGATAGCGGGACGGATAACCAGCGTTATTCCAAGCCCTGTAACCGAGGACGCCGATGATGGCCATGCCCACCAGCAGCGCGGCGACCTTGATGCCGCCGTGCCGCGACGACCGCAGCGGCCGCTCGACCAGACGCCAGGTGAGCCAAGCAAGAGCAACGCTGGCCAGTAGCAGGCCGGCGCGGTCCAGGCTGCTCAGATCGCCGTAGGCATTGCGGGTCAGCGTCAGCAGCGGCCAATGCCAGAGATACAACGGGTAGCTGATCAGACCAACCCATACGAACGGGCGGCTGGAGAGGATCCACCGTGCAACCGGCGTGGACGGGCCCGCGCCGATTAGCAGGGCGGTGCCCAGCGTCGGCAGAAGGGCGCGTACACCGGGGAAGGGCATGGTGGAACGGATGCTCAGCATGGCGATCACGAGCAGCGCCACGCCCACCCATGCAGCGCAGGCGCGTACCAGTGCCGCTGTTCCGGCAGGTATCACCACGCCGGAATGGCTCAACCTGGCCGCCCACCAAGTACGCTCGCGAGCGCCTTGGGCCGAGCTCCAATGCGCGAGCATGCCACCGATCATCAGCTCCCAGGCTCGGGAGAGGGGGGAATAGAACGAAGCGGTTGGATTACCGCCCTGATGGTGCAGGTTCACCACGAAGGAGGCGGCGGCGGTGGCGATGATGACCGGCATCAGAGGCAGGCGCATCCGCCACGCCGACCACAGCAGCAACGGCCAGGCGAGGTAAAACTGCTCTTCGATGCCCAGCGACCACAGATGCAGCAGCGGCTTGCTGGCCGAGGCAGCGTCGAAGTAGCCCGCTTCGCTCCAGAGCACCAGATTGGCGACGAACCCGGCGCCACCGGCGGTATGTTTGCCCAGATGGGCGAGATCTTCGGCCAGCATCGTCTTCCAGCCGAACGCGAAGCAGGCCGCCAGGACCAGCAGCAGGGCGGGGAAGATCCGTCGCACGCGGCGCGCGTAGAAGTCCCCGATGCTGAAGCGGGACTGATCCAGGCCATCCAGGATGACCCGGGTGATCAGGAAGCCGGAAATGACGAAGAACACATCCACGCCGACGAAGCCGCCGGGCAGGAGTTTCGGAAATGCGTGATAAAGCAGAACGCCTATGACCGCGATGGCTCGCAGCCCGTCAATGTCTGCGCGATACGGTCCATGCGCCTTGACGGCAACCGCAGTTGCCGCATCCTGATGTTGCATCGTGGTCCCCTGTTAAAAAAGCGTCAAGATTGTAGCTTGGAGTTGTGAAAATAATCGACTTGAGCTACCAGCAAGGGTATGCAGGCACGGGACGGATGAGCTGAACGCCCCAATTGTCTATACCTGAACGACGGAAACTGTGCCGATTCGGGCGCCCTGCGCGCACTGCGACAACGTGTCGCAGCCTAAAACAGGCCTTTTCTGCGCCGGATCATTGTCAATGCCTTTCTTAAATGATGCGTGACGGCCTAAAATTGGAAGGCTGACATGATCGTCCTTCGTGCCTGTCCCCTTGGACCGGCACCACCGGCTTTGGCTGGGACGGAGGCGGGCTTGAACTGGCATTCCCTACGCAATTGGATCGACCGATGATTCCGTTGAAACCCCTTGGACGCTTCCTGCGTCCGGGCCTGCTGTTTGCGTTGTCCGTGTTCCTGACGGGCTGCAACTCGGCCATCCTCAACCCCAAGGGCCAGATCGGCCACGACGAGAAGACCCTGCTCATCACGGCGACCGTGCTGATGCTGCTGGTTGTCGTGCCGGTCATCATCATGACCCTCACCTTCGCGTGGAAGTACCGTGCGACCAACACCAAGGCCCGCTATGAGCCGAAGTGGTCACACTCCACGGCCATCGAAGTGGTGGTCTGGTCGATCCCGTGCATGATCGTGCTGGTGCTGGCCGTGCTGACCTGGCGTTCCTCGCACGCGCTGGATCCGTACCGTCCGCTGGACTCGGACAAGAAGCCGGTGGTGATCGAAGCCATCTCGCTGGACTGGAAGTGGCTCTTCATCTATCCCGAAGAGAACATCGCCACCGTCAACGAGATCACCTTCCCGGTGGATACCCCGCTGAACTTCAAGATCACGTCCGATTCGGTGATGAATGCGTTCTTCATCCCGCACCTGGGCAGCATGATCTATTCGATGACGGCCATGGAGACCAAACTCCACCTGATCGCCAACGAGACCGGTGAGTTCCCGGGCATGTCCTCGCACTACAGTGGCGCGGGCTTCAGCAAGATGCATTTCTCCGCGCACTCGGTGACCGAGGCGGAGTACCAGCAGTGGCTGACCAAGGTGCGTGCCGAAAGCGCGACCCTGGACAAGACGGCCTTCGCTGCGCTGGTGGCCGAAAAGAACCACGACTGGCACCCGGTGACCTATTACGGCACCACCGAGGCCGGCCTGTTCGACTGGGTCATCGCCAAGCACATGGGCGACAACCAGCACTACGGCATGAAGCACGACCACAAGGCCATGAAGCATGACGGCGCCGAGGGCGAAAGCCATGAAGGCCACGACATGCAGGCCATGAGCGGAGCCCACGACGAAGCGGCCAAGCTGCCGGTCCATGCCGACCAGCCCGCTGCCGCGGACGCCGCACACACTGCAGACGAGCACGCCGCAGCCGGCCACGCCGGTCACGACGGCTCGGGAGAATGACCATGAATCTGTTGGGTAAACTGACCTTTGCCGACATTCCGCATGACCCGATCATCATCACCACGTTGATCGGTGCTGGTATCGGCGGCCTGCTGGTGTTGGCCCTGATCACCAAGTTCAAGCTGTGGGGCTATCTCTGGAAAGAGTGGTTCACCTCGGTCGACCACAAGAAGATCGGCGTGATGTACCTCATCGTCGCCTTCGTCATGCTGCTGCGCGGCTTCGCCGACGCCATCATGATGCGTGTCCAGCAGGCGATGGCCGCTGGCGGCAACGAGGGCATCCTGCCTCCGCACCACTACGACCAGATCTTCACCGCCCACGGCGTGATCATGATCTTCTTCGTGGCGATGCCGCTGATCACCGGCCTGATGAACGTTGTCGTGCCGCTTCAGATCGGCGCACGCGACGTCGCCTTCCCGTTCGTCAACTCGCTCAGCTTCTGGCTGTTCGTAGCGGGCGCGGGCCTGGTGATGATCTCGCTGGGTGTCGGTGAGTTCGCGCAGACCGGCTGGCTGGCCTTCCCGCCGTTGTCAGGCAAGGAATACAGTCCAGGGGTAGGTGTCGATTACTACATCTGGGGCCTGCAGGTCGCCGGCCTGGGTACCACGCTGAGCGGCATCAACTTCTTCATCACCATCTTGAAGATGCGCACCCCCGGCATGAAGCTGATGCAGATGCCGATCTTCACCTGGACCGCGCTGGTCACCAACGTGCTGATCATCGCCGCCTTCCCGGTGCTGACGATCACCCTGGTGCTGCTGACCCTGGATCGTTACCTGGGCACGCATTTCTTCACCAATGACGGTGGCGGCAACGCCATGCTGTACATCAACCTGATCTGGATCTGGGGTCACCCGGAAGTCTATATCCTGGTCCTGCCGGCCTTCGGCGTGTTCTCCGAGGTCATCGCCACGTTCTCGCGCAAGGCGCTGTTCGGCTACAAGGGCATGGTCTACGCCACCGCCTGCATCGGCGTGCTGTCGTTCCTGGTCTGGCTGCACCACTTCTTCACCATGGGCTCGGGTGCCAACGTCAATGCCTTCTTCGGCATCACGACGATGATCATCTCGATCCCGACCGGTGTGAAGATCTTCAACTGGCTGTTCACCATGTTCCGCGGTCGCGTGCAGTTCACGACCCCGGTGCTGTGGACGATCGGCTTCATGGTCACCTTCACCATCGGCGGCATGACCGGCGTGATGCTGGCGATCCCGGCCATCGATTTCGTGCTGCACAACAGCCTGTTCCTGATCGCCCACTTCCACAACGTCATCATCGGCGGCGTGGTGTTCGGCATGTTCGCCGGCATCACCTACTGGTGGCCGAAGATGTTCGGCTTCCGCCTCAATGAAACCTGGGGCAAGCGCGCGTTCTGGTGCTGGTTCATCGGCTTCTATGTGGCCTTCATGCCGCTGTACATCCTGGGCTTCATGGGCATGACCCGCCGCATGCAGAGCTACCCGAACATGGAATACCAGCCGCTGCTGATCATCGCCATGTGCGGTGCCTTCATCATCGGCGCCGGCATCCTGTGCCAGGTGATCCAGATCGCCGTGTCGATCCGCGACCGCAAGAAGACCGCCGACCTGACCGGCGATCCGTGGGACGCCCGTACGCTGGAGTGGGAAACCTCTTCGCCGCCGTCGTTCTACAACTTCGGCTCGCTGCCGCGCGTCAACGAACTGGACGAGTTCTGGGAGCGCAAGCAGCGCGGTGAGGCGTGGGAGCGCCCGGCCAAGTACACCGACATCCACATGCCGCGCAACACCGGCACCGGTGTGGTGATCGGCGCCTTCAGCCTGGTGTTCGGCTTTGCGATGATCTGGCACATCTGGTGGCTGGCCATCGTGGGTCTGGTCGGCATGATCGGCACCTTCATCTGGCGCACCTTCGACAAGGACGTGGATTACTACGTGCCGGCCGCGGAAGTGGAGCGGATCGAAAATGAGCACCGTCGCCACCTGGTGGCGCAGGGCCTGGTGAAATCGGAGCTGAAGGCATGAGCACCACTATCCCCAACACCATGAACCCTGGGCACGCCGCGCACGCGGCGGCCCACGGCCATGACGACCACGAGCACCACGACACCGGCGGCAATACCGTCTTCGGTTTCTGGGTGTACCTGATGAGCGATTGCCTCATCTTCGCCACCCTGTTCGCGACCTACATCGTGCTGTCCGGCGGCACCGACGGCGGCCCCGGCCCGAAGGACCTGTTCGAACTGTCCTTCGTCGCCTGGGAAACCACGCTGCTGCTGGTCTCCTCGCTGACCTTCGGCCTGGGCATGATCGCCATGCACAAGCAGAAGGTGGGCCAGATGTACGCATGGCTGGCCCTGACCTGGCTGCTGGGCTTCGGCTTCATGTGCATGGAAGTGTGGGAGTTCAACCACCTGATCCATCAGGGCTACGGTCCGGACCACAGTGCGTTCCTGTCGGCGTTCTTCGCGCTGGTCGGTACCCACGGTCTGCACGTGACCGCGGGTCTGCTGTGGCTGCTGATCATGTTCATCCAGATCAAGCAGAACGGCCTGACCCAGACCAACAAGACCCGCATGGCGTGCCTGAGCCTGTTCTGGCACTTCCTGGATCTGATCTGGATCGGCGTGTTCTCCGTCGTCTATCTGAATGGAGCGCTGTAATGTCCGCACATGACAATCACGCACACGATCATGGCCACGGCGCCGCCGGCGAAAGCCATGGCAGCGTCAAGTCCTACCTGATCGGCTTCCTGCTGGCCGCGGTGCTGACCATCATCCCGTTCTGGGCGGTCATGCATGGCGACCTGCCGCGCTTCACCACCGGCGTCATCATCGTGGTGGCTGCGGTGCTGCAGATCCTGGTGCACCTGGTGTTCTTCCTGCACCTGGACCGCTCCTCGGAACAGCGCTGGAACGTCAGCGCGGCGGCCTTCACCGTCGTGGTGATCGGCATCATCGTCGCCGGCTCGCTGTGGGTCATGCACAACATGAACGTGCACATGATGCACTGACGTCTTCGCGACGTTGCCACACGCAGAAAGGCCGCCCTCGGGCGGCCTTTCTGTTTGGTTCGCCCTCGCATCCGTATGAGAAGCCGAGTCCCGCCGCGGCTGGCGGGCCGTTGGGCAAACTCAAGGAGGAGGCAGCCGCCACCTGGCGGATGCCGGGGGACATTTGCCGAACGGCCCGCCAGC